>CAMFFG010000185.1 GCA_945949655.1 uncultured Peptococcaceae bacterium | reverse complement strand
ACCTATGCGACGGAAGCAGAGGCGGAGGCTGCGGCAGAAGCCCTGGAGTAAAATACTGGCTTTGTGGCTGATAGCAATACAGCATGGTCGAGCACAGAGACACTGGAATGTAAATAAAAATACAACATGATTTTAGGAGGAAACACAATGGCAAAATTATGGGGCGGACGGTTCAGTAAGGATACCGATAAACTGGTGGAGGATTTTCATTCTTCTATTTCCTTTGACCAGAAGTTATATAAGTGGGATATTACAGGCAGCAAGGCTCATGCCCGTATGCTGGGCGATATTGGTGTTCTGACAAAAGAAGAAGCACAGCAGATCATCGATGGATTAGATGAAATTATGGCAGAAATTGAAGCCGGACAGGTCACCTTTGACCCATCAGCAGAAGATATTCACATGAATGTGGAAGTGCTGCTGACCAACAAAATCGGCGCCGTAGGCAAAAAACTGCACACAGGCCGCAGCCGCAATGACCAGGTCGCTGTAGATGTGCGCATGTACCTGCGCCATGAAATTGAAAATACCCATCATCTGTTACTGGAACTGATGAAAACGGTCGTGGATATTGCGGAAGAACACAAGGAGACCATTCTGCCAGGCTATACCCATCTGCAGCGGGCACAGCCGGTCAGCTTTGCCCATCATATGCTGGCCTATGCGGAAATGTTTAAACGGGACATCACCCGACTGGAAGACTGCCGGGAACGAATGAATGTGCTGCCGCTGGGTTCGGGGGCGTTAGCCGGTACTACCTTTCCGCTGGACCGGGAACAGGTAGCCAAAGAACTGGGCTTTGACGCGGTGTGCTTAAACTCCATGGATGGCGTCAGCGACCGTGACTTCATTCTGGAATATATGTCGGCAGCTTCTATCTGCGCCATGCACCTGAGTCGTATGTGTGAAGAGATCATCATCTGGTCCAGCCAGGAGTTTCATTTTATCGATCTGGATGACGCTTACAGCACAGGCAGCAGTATTATGCCGCAGAAAAAGAATCCAGATGTGGCAGAGCTGATGCGGGGCAAGACCGGCCGCATTTATGGTCATCTGATGGGCCTGCTGACCACCATGAAAGGGCTGCCGCTGGCCTACAATAAGGATATGCAGGAGGACAAGGAACCTCTGTTTGATACAGTGGAAACCTGGCAGAAATGTCTTCTGGTATTAACGCCTATGCTGCGCACCATGACCGTGCGCAAAGAAAATATGCTGCAGGCCGCAAAAGGCGGATTCACCAATGCAACCGATCTGGCCGACTATCTGGTGCGTAAAGGCATTCCATTCCGCGATGCCCATGCCATTGTAGGGAAGTTGGTAGCCGAATGTCTGGACCGCGGCATCAGCCTGGATGAAGTGACATTAGAGGAGTATCAGGCCCACAATCCATTGATCGAGGTAGACATTTATGAAGCCATTGCAGTACACACCTGCATGGCGAACCGCAATACCATCGGCGGCCCAAGTGTAGAACAGACCACAGCCACCATTGCCGCTGAACGGGAATTTTTAGCACAGAGAATATAAAAGAAATTGGGCCGAAGCAGCAGATATTAGGTTGCTTCGGCATTTTACATATAAGAGTAGAAATTAATGATTTCAGTTTCAATAAAAAATGGGGTGACAGAGTTCTGTCATCCCGTTTTTATTAGAGTGGAGATAAAATGTACTGTGGTTTGAAACAATGCGATTTGATGTACTAAAAGGTACATCAAAAAATTTTTTATTTGTTCATTTGAATGTCATTTGAACGCAATTTGTGATAGATAACATTGCAGTTCATTGATGAATATTTGTTCCGCCTCGGTGAGAACCTGTTCGGTTGGATAAATCAGATAGTAAGTAATGGAGATATTATTGCTGTAAGAGCGAAACATCAGATTTTCTTCCTGAGAAAATATGTGTTTGTAAACGTAATAAGGGATGTTACAATATGCATTTGTTTTTTTCAATGTGTCGATATGCAATTGAATATTGTTAGAAGAAAACAAGAAGCGTTCCGTAATGATACAATCCTGAAAGGGAAAACTGGTTAATGGGTAATTCTCCTGGATCAGTGTAACCGGATAGATCGGGGTCCGATTGGCCAGAGGAGAATTTTTCGAGAGACAAAAACCAAACGTGTCCTGGAATAAAGGTAAATAGGAATAATGTTCATCAAAAAAATCTTCGTCAGAAACAAGCATACCGGGCGCACATTCCTTTTCCTGGGCGGTAGATAACCGTGTGACAACAGAAAATTTACAGCTTGTGGAAGAAAGGTGCTGCGGAGATGTATAAAATTCATTTTCAAAGCAAGAAACTTTTATTTCTGGAAACTTGTCATAAAACTGAACTACAAATCGTTCCAGGATAATTTCAGAAAAGAACTTCGATGCCACGATTGCCAGCTTGCCAGAAGCAGCTTGGTTGCTTTCATTTAAGTCTTTTTGCAAAGTTTGGTACAGAGAAGTGACCGCTTTGGAGAATGTTAATACTTTTTTGCCGTCTTCGGTAAGTGAAAAACCGCGTGTATTTCGAATTAATAAGGTTTTATTCAACTCATTCTCCAAAGATTTGATATTGGCAGTTAAAGAAGGCTGCGCAATATGCAATTTGGCAGCGGCTTTGTTAAAAGAGTTTTCCTGTGCCAATACTTCGAAATAAAATAACTGTTCGAGACGCAATTTCATCACCAGCTTTTATAAGAGTGTGGTACAACGATTTCTGCAATAACAGGATAACGGTACTGTATTTATTATACATAAACTATCGCGAAATAGCTAGATTCGTGATAGCAATTTTTAATCGAAACAGGCGAAACGGAAAAAACAACTATTAGACAAATAGTTATTTTTTATATAAGGTTATATTATAAAAAGATATATTGCGCAAATATTTTTGAGTTCATTTTGAAGCAAGAAAGGGGATGGATGAGTTTAAAGAGTAAAGGATTGACGCTGGGTATTGATGGAATGGCCCATTGTTTTACAGCGTTGAGGTGTAAAGTTATAATTTATATGAAATAGATGAAAAGTCGCAATATATCAAAATATAATAAATTGTTAACTGTTACTTGTGCGGGAAATTTGAATTAAAAATAGGAAAGAGAGTGATGATTGTGGAACAACAGAAAAGTAGTGCAGAGTATATTAAATTGGGAATAGTATTGTTATTTATGTTTGGTTTTCAGTTTGTACCACCAATTGGCTCCATGACTCCGTATGGTATGGCTGTACTGGGTATTCTGATTGGTGCGATTCTGGGTTGGAGTTTTGACAGTAAGCAGATGATTGGGACCTCCCTGATTGCCCTGGTTGCTTTGGCTATGGTTGGTTATCCGGGTGGGATTATGGCAGTTTATCAGAAACTGATGGCTTCTGAATCTCTGTTGATGATGTGCTTGGGTATGATTATGGTAGGTGCACTGGTAGATGCGAAAGTGGACGCATATATCATTGCAAAAGTAATGAATATGAAGATTGTACAAGGCAGACCTTGGCTGACCACATTCCTGTTGGTATTCAGCCCATGTATCCTGGGTTTATTGATCATGAACACACCGTTGATGCTGTTCTTATTACCTCTGTATATCAAACTGTTCAAAGGTGCCGGTTATAGTGTTGGCGACAAATATGTAATCAATGTATTCATTGGTAGCATCATTTCTGCAATTTGCTCGATGTATGTCCTGCCATTCAAAGGCATTGCGTTGGCATTTAGCGGTATGGTAAAAGGGTATATCGGCTCTATGTGGACTTATGCGGAATTTATGATGACGTTAACGGT
>CAMFFG010000184.1 GCA_945949655.1 uncultured Peptococcaceae bacterium | reverse complement strand
AGAAGCCCTGCGCCATCGGTATTGTCACCGTAATAGCCGTCTGGTGTGTAGATCAGCGTATTTACCGCACCGCAGGCCTGCGCCGCCTTGCTCATGCCACACAGGTGAGGAATCACCGCTTCCTTGTGGGGAATGGTTACATTGCAGCCCTGCACCCCCAAGGCATGCATCCCCCGCACGGCATCGCCAATCCTGTCCTGTTCAACGGCAAATGCCAGATATACACCGTTGATGCCGCTCTGCTCCAGAAAAAGATTCTGCATAAATGGTGACATAGAATGGCCGATGGGATTGCCTAATATGCCAAATAATTTTGTCGTTGCATCTATCATGTTATTTCACCTCTAACGCCTGCAGATCAGACCAGAAGGATGGCCACGATACTGATACCGCTTCGAACTGCTCGATCTCTGCCGCACCCTGCGCAGCCAGAGCCGCAATGGTCATACTCATCGCAATACGGTGATCCGCAAAGCTGTTGCACACAGCGCCAGCTTTCAGCGGCGTGCCGCCTGCGATGCGCAGACCATCATCCAGCACATCCACATCACAGCCAAAGGCGCGCAGACCCTGTGCCACAGTCTCCAGCCGATTGCTTTCTTTTACTTTTAATTCCTGCGCATCGTGGATTTCCGTCACGCCATCAGCGCAGGCCGCCGCCACTGCAATCACCGGAATTTCATCCACCAGCCGCGGGATCAGGTCTCCAGCGATCTGTGTACCGTGCAGCCGTGCACTGCGCACCAGAATGTCGCCGGTTGCTTCGCCGCCGCTGCTGTGTACATTGCTGATGGTCAGATCTGCACCCATAGCCAGCAATACATCGATGATACCGGTACGGGTCGGATTGAGCCCTACGTTTTTCAGACAGATCTCACTGCCCGGTACGATGCTACCAGCCACCAGCAGATAAGCTGCAGAGGAGATATCTCCCGGCACCTCTATTTTCTGCCCCTTCAGCTGCGGATGTCCTTTCACGCGAGCCCGATTGCCATCGCATTCCACCTCTGCGCCAAAGGATTGCAGCATCAGCTCTGTATGATTGCGGGACAGACTAGGTTCGATCACCTCTGTCCAGCCATCGGCATAGAGCCCGGCCAGCAAAACAGCCGACTTCACCTGCGCACTGGCCACCGGAGACTGATAACTCATAGCGTGCAGGCTGGTCCCTTCAATGGCCAGCGGCGCCAGTGTGTTTCCCTTGCGTCCAATAATTTTGGCACCCATAGCCGTTAACGGTTTGATCACCCGACCCATAGGGCGTTTTCGGATGGAGGCATCCCCTGTTAATACTGTATTAAAAGGCTGACCGGCCAGAATACCGGAAATCAGCCGGATGGTAGTCCCTGAATTTCCTACATCAATATAATTATCCGGCTCCTGCAGACCATGCAGACCTTTGCCGTGCACCACGATTTTCTCGTCCGTCACATCGATTGCAATCCCCAGACTGCGAAAAGCGCCTACCGTGCTCAGGCAGTCGTCGCCATACAGGAAACCGGTGATCTCCGTGTCCCCTTCTGCCAGAGAACCAAACATAATAGAACGATGGGAAATGGATTTATCGCCAGGCACCGTTATGGTCCCCCGCAGCCCTCTGCTGGGCTCTATACGCTGTTTCATCGCTATGCTACCCCCATATATTTATAAATTTACTTTTAAACATAACACAATCTGCTGCATTTGAAAAGCCTTTCCCGGCAAGATTTCCTGCTGAAAAAATTTTTATTTCTGATAAGCGAAAAGCTGCTGCATAACCAGATTGTCATCCCACCTCTCTGGAATAACATCCATGCAACAGCTTTGATCTGCTATAATGTTTTGCCCATTGCCTGTGCCATCTTCTGTAAGTCTTTCATCACAAATTCAAATTTATGTGGTTTCAGCGACTGCGGCCCATCAGATAATGCATGCAGCGGATCGGGATGCACTTCGATCATCAGGCCATCTGCGCCAGCCGCAATGGCCGCTCTGGCCATAGGCTGTACCAGATTCCATTTTCCAGTGGCGTGGCTCGGATCCACGATAATCGGCAGATGGGTCAGTTCTTTGATAATTGGCACTGCCGCCAGATCCAGCGTATTGCGGGTAAAGGTTTCAAATGTGCGAATGCCTCGTTCGCAGAGAATGACCTGCTCATTTCCGCCGGATAAGATATATTCCGCAGCCATGATCCACTCTTCAATGGTAGCGGATAAACCGCGTTTCAACAATACCGGCTTTCTGATTTTACCAACCTCCCGCAGCAGATTAAAGTTCTGCATGTTGCGGGCGCCGATCTGTACGATATCACAGTATTCTGCCACCAGCTCCACACTGCGTGGGTCCATAACCTCGCTGACGATCTTCAACCCGGTTTTTTCGCGGGCCTCTGCCATATACTGCAGGCCTTTTTCTTCCAGACCGGCAAAGGAATAGGGTGATGTACGCGGCTTAAAGGCTCCGCCCCGCAGAATACGAGCGCCGGAGGCTTTCACCATCTCTGCCACTTCCAGCATCTGCTCTCTGCTTTCCACCGCGCAAGGTCCTGCCATAACCTGCAGTTCGTTGCCGCCGATGGTTAAATCGCCGATCTGGATCACAGTATCTTCCGGATGAAATTCCCGGCTGGCCAGTTTATACGGCGTTACCACCGGCATAACCTTTTCGACACCTTCCAGCGACTCCACATTCAGATTGGCTTTCTGCTCCTGGGTGGCACCGACCAGACCAATGATGGTGCGTTCCACCCCTTCTGAAATATGCAGCTTTAAGCCCTGCGCTTCCAGGTACTGCACAACATTCTGCAGTTTCTGTTTGTCTGTTCCATTTTTTACTACAACGATCATAATTCAATTCCTCCCACTCTGGTGTTGCATAGCGGGAAAAAGGTAAAAAAAGAGCACACCTAATATACGGTGTGCGAACTACCATTTTCACACTACCATACAACCGTCCTACAAAATAATACTTGCGGCAATACAACAATCCGATACTGCCCTACCATGCTACAGATTTAGTTATACTCTTTTTCCTGGAAAAAAGCAAGCATTTTACTCCAGAAATAATTATTAATTTTTCATATAAATCAGATATCTTTTCTTTTTCATATTCATAAAAAAATACAGCCAACAGCATCATCTGCAGCTGACTGTATATTTTTTGAGAACATCTGGCAATAGAACTAGGATCAGCTATCCTATCGCCGAATTTTTAAAATAGCGTATCGCATAGCGGTTTTTAATCCCAGATGCAATCATTTTCTACCGGAACAACATGCCGACAACTGGCCAGCCAATACAAATACCTAAAAGGAACATTAATGGAACAACCTTTAATGCAGCTTTGGTCATTACACTGGAATCTGCCATCTCCTGACTCATTGCAACTGCAGTAACAGGTGATGCGGCTGGCGTGGCCAGTGCAAATTGTGCCAGAACAAACAGCAGAACGATCATACCAGTTGTCGCCAGTCCAATCAGAGATGCAAAGTTAAACATAAATGGCATTACCAGCACGACAATAATCATATTGTTGGCAAAGTTCGTCATAATACATGCAAACAGCAAAGCTACAACCACAAACACCAATGGCGGTAATTTTGTGAACGGTGTTAACAGCGCAGCCATAGCAGTCGGAATTCCAGTGTCCGGTGTATTCATAAAGGTAGCAATACACATAATGTACACCATCATCAGAACCAGACCCCAAGGTGTTGTTCTCATAGCGGCTTCTGCATCCAATAATTTCCCACCATGTTCAGATGGCACAATGTCAATCAGAGCAATCAGAACAAATCCAATGCACACCATACC
>CAMFFG010000183.1 GCA_945949655.1 uncultured Peptococcaceae bacterium | reverse complement strand
GCTTCAGCAGCTCCGCTAGTTCCTCCTGTGTACCCACCACATTTTCCTTGATAATCTCCAGTATTTTTCTATGACGTTTCGTTTTCTCGCAGTTCACCATCCTGTTTCAGTCCTGCACGCCCTTCAGTTTCTGGCGCAGCACAGCAAAAAAATTACGTTTTTCCAGCACGACCAGCCCGGTATCATATCTGGCTTTGCTGATCTGGATCCGGTCCCCCTGCTGCAGTTCTACCCCGTTCTGACCATCGACGGTCAGCATGGCCGGTGCATTATTGGCGTCCAGCCGCACGGTCAGCTGATGCTCCGGCGAAAAAATCAGCGGCCGGGCGATCAGACTGTGCGGGCAGATAGGTGCCACAATGCAGACATCCATAGCGGGATGCACGATAGGTCCCCCCGCCGACAGAGAATAGCCGGTAGAGCCGGTGGGCGTGGAAAAGATCAGACCGTCGCCATGGTAGCGATCCACCAGTTGTTCTCCCTGATACAATTCCATTTTGATAATACGGGATAAGGCCCCTTTGGTCACCACCAGATCATTCAGCGCGTTCACTTCGGCAATGCAGTTTCCCTGGCGGTAAACCTGTGCGGTCAGCATCATGCGGTGTTCAATGTCATACTGACCATGCAGAAGCTGTTCTAAACTTTCTTCCAGCTTTTCCACTTCAATTTCCGTTAAAAAACCCAGATATCCCTGGTTGATGCCCAGAATCGGGATATCTCTGCCGTACACCGTACGGGCGGCCCGCAGCATGGTACCGTCGCCGCCAATGACCAGAACCATCTGCGCTGCGGCGCAAAAGGCTTCCTCGCTGGAGGGCTCCAGCTGCAGTGCCTCGGCTTCCGGGCCAATGGCCACCACCTGCACCTGCTGCCTGCGCAAAAGATCGATCAGCGAAAGACCGATCTGAATGATCTGTTCTTTATTACGATTAATAATCAGTCCTACCGTTTTGATTGTCTCCATATCTGTTCTCCTAGATAATCTGCATGAACCCGTACACCAATAGCCCGGTTGCAACGCTGATCACACCATAACGCAGCCACATTCTGTGCTGCCGTGTCGTGTAGGCAAAACGGATCTGCTGCAGATTGTGATGCTCCATATCCAGCAGAAGGATCCCGTCGGGCTGGTACACCAGCTTGTATTCCAGCAGCTGCCGCCGCACACCAGCCAGTTTCACCGTCCCCTGCTGACCACTTTTCACTTCCACAATATAGGTCTTCCAGCCCTTTCGCACCAGAAAATCGGCTCGCACCGTCGTTTTCTGCGGTTCGCCGTCTACATAAACGGTGATCGGTTCCTCCAGCTGTGCCGCCAGAATCCGATAGCCATGGCGGCGCAAAAAGCGGACCGCATTTTTTTCTGCCAGTTGTCCCCGTTTGAACCGCCGCCGCATCTTCCAGTTGCGCCAGGCCGCAGCAACACCGCGATACAGCAGGCCACCCGCCGCCATACTGACCAGCACCAGCAGCCACAATGCCACCTGCTCATGCTGTTGCTGCACAAACTGCTGCAGCACTGTCTGCAGCCAGATCAGCCGCTGTTGCAGCGCAGACAGAAACTGCGCTGTCACTGTTTCCCGTCCAGTCTGTCGTGAGCGGCAGCCACCACCGCTGCCGGATCAGGCACAAAATCGGTATCAGGGTTTTTACAGCCCCACAGCAGATACTCGATATTTCCTTCCGGCCCTTTTACCGGCGAAAAATCCAGCCCCCACACCGCCAGGTTTATCTCCTGGCAAAGATTCAGAATTTTTTCTATAACCTCCTGATGCACGGCCGGATCCCGCACCACACCTTTTTTGCCGACCTTTTCCCGGCCTGCTTCAAACTGTGGCTTGATCAGCGCCAGCACATGACCGCCCTCTTTTAAGAAGGTCATAGCCGGAGGCAGGATCTTATCCAGCGAAATAAAAGAAACATCGGTGGTCACCACATCTACCATCTCACCCAGACTGTCCGCCTCCAGATAGCGGGCATTGGTCTTCTCCATGCTGACCACCCGCGCATCACTGCGCAGCTTCCAGTCCAGCTGGTTATAGCCTACATCAATGGCAAAGACCTTGGCTGCACCATTCTGCAGCGCACAGTCCACAAATCCGCCAGTGGAAGCGCCGATATCGGCCACCACCCTGCCGGCCAGATCCACTGGAAACACCTGCAGCGCCTTCTCCAGCTTCAGGCCGCCACGGCTCACATAGGGAATGTCCTGTCCCAGCAGGCGAATGGGCAGATCGGGATTGATCTCGGTGCCAGCCTTATCGATTTTATTGTTATCCACCAGCACCTTGCCGGCCATGATCAGCGCTTTGGCTTTCTCACGGCTGGCCGCCAGCCCTTTTTCCACTAACACAACATCCAGTCTTTTTTTGGCCATCGTTCTGTCACACCTGCTTTTCTTCCAGTCTCTGCCCGATCTTCTGCACGATCGTATCCACATCCAGCCCGGCCAGTTGTTTCAGCAGCGCTGTGTTGCCGTGTGGTACAAAGTCATCGGCAACACCGATGCGCAGCACAGAACCAATCGCGCAGCCCCGCTGATTCAGCAGTTCCAGCACCGCCGAGCCAAAGCCGCCGGCCAGCATATGTTCCTCCAGCGTGACCAGCAGTGTATCTGGCTGCGCATACTGCAGAATGGTGGCTTCATCCAGCGGTTTGGCAAACCGGGCGTTGATGACGGTTGCCTTAATATCCCGTTCGCTCTGCAGCCGTTTGGCCACCTGCTGTGCCACATCCACCATGCTGCCGTAAGCCAGAAGCGTTACCCCGCTGCCCTGCTGCAGCACCTCCGCTTTGCCCAGCGGCAATTGCTGCAGCATTTGGTCCTGCGCGACACCCAGTCCGGCTCCCCGCGGATAACGGATCGCCACCGGACACTGATACTGCAGCGCAGAGTACAGCATATGCCGCAATTCATTTTCATCCTTGGGAGCCATGCAGACCATGCCCGGGATATGGCGCAGATAGGAAATATCAAACAGGCCATGATGGGTAGGCCCGTCATCCCCCACAATACCGGCCCGATCCAGACAGAACACCACCGGCGCTTTCTGCAGTGCCACATCGTGCAGAATCTGGTCGTAGGCCCGCTGCAGGAAGGTGGAGTAAATGGCCACCACCGGCTTAAAACCGTCCAGCGCCATGGCTGCCGCCATGGTCACCGCATGTTCTTCGGCAATGCCCACATCTATGGTACGCGCCGGGAATCGCTCCTGAAAAAGGCTGATACCGGTGCCTTTGCCCATGGCCGCCGTAATGCCAACGATCGTTTCATCCTTTTGTCCCAGCTCGGTCAGCGTTCTGCCAAACACAGAAGTGTAGCTGGGCACTTCCTGCTTTTTCAGCACCTGGCCGGTGGCAACATCAAAAGCGCTTACACCGTGGAACAGATCAGGATTTTTTTCTGCCGGCCCGTAGCCTTTTCCTTTCTGCGTCACCACATGTACCAGCACAGGACAATTCATATCTTTTACATTGTCCAGCACCGTCAGCAGTGCCGACAGATCATGCCCATTCACCGGCCCGTAATACTTAAAGCCGAACTCTTCAAACAATACGCCCGGCACCAGCAGATATTTCAGCGAATCCTTCAGGCGGTCCGCTGCTTTAAACATTTTTCCGCCGATAGCCGGTATTTTTTTCAGCAGTTCCTCCACTTCTTCCTTGCTTTTGGTGTAGGACGGATTGCTGCGCACCCGGCTCAGATATTCGGCCATAGCGCCCACATTGGGATCGATGGACATCTCATTGTCGTTTAAAACCACAATGAGATTACGCTTTCTGTGACCGGCGTTCTCCAGCGCTTCAAAGGCC
>CAMFFG010000182.1 GCA_945949655.1 uncultured Peptococcaceae bacterium | reverse complement strand
TTTCGATATGCTTCCGATATTCGTCCAGTGTGGTTGCACCGATGCACTGAATATCACCACGGGCCAGCTCCGGTTTTAAAATGTTGGCTGCATCCAGTGCGCCGTCTGCCGCACCGGCCCCAATCAGGGTATGCATTTCATCAATAAACAGAATCACATTCTGATCGGCTTTCACTTCATCCATAATCTTTTTCAGTCGTTCTTCAAAATCGCCTCTGTATTTGGAGCCAGCTACCAGCGAACCCATATCCAGCGCAATGACTTCCTTATCTTTCAACAGCTCTGGTACCTTGCCACTGACAATACGCTGTGCCAGGCCTTCCGCGATGGCTGTTTTCCCGACACCAGGTTCACCCAGCAGTGCGGGATTATTTTTGGTACGACGGCACAATACCTGAATCACACGTTCAATTTCGGTGTCACGGCCAATCACCGGGTCTATTTTCCCCTGGCGCACCATTTCATTCAGATTGCGTCCAAACTCATCCAGGGTCGGACGGTTTTTACCGCTGGCAGTTTTCCCACCGCCAGATACATTGGTGTCCATACTGCCGTTGCCGCCTAACAGTGCAATCACCTGTTTGCGTACTTTATCCGGATCCACATCCAGTTCGGTCAGTACCTGAGAAGCTACGCCTTCGCCTTCCCGCAGGATCCCCAACAGTAAATGCTCTGTGCCAATGTAATTGACACCCCAGCGCACAGCTTCATCCTGTGCCAATGCCAGAACCTTTTTTACACGAGGGGTAATGGCAATTTCGTTACCTACCGGTTCATTGCCCGGCGACAGCAATCTTAATATAATATCACGCGTTTTCTGTAAATCTACACCCATACTGGTCAGCGCACGGGCAGCAACGCTCTCACCTTCCCGCAGAATCCCCAACAGCAAATGCTCTGTGCCCACTGCCGGATAATTCATCGCACGGGCTTCTTCCTGTGCATAGTAGATTACATGCTGCGCTTTTTCTGTAAAACGTCCAAACATAATTCTCACCTTCCTACATTATTTCCATTTGTCATAAGATATATCCATAATTTTTCATATTGCGTCTGGTTTTATACCTCTACCCTGTTCCGTTTCCGCAAAATGCAGTTCATGCCAGAATAGACCGAAGTTTTTCCGCCCTGAATGTATCTCGCGCCACATCATCCATGGCACCGCCATGCAGCACCTGCAAATACCCTGGCTGCGCAGTCATATACATCTGATCGATCTGCGCCAGATCCAGCTGGCTGAAATATCCCAGACTGTAGCCCAGACGCACCAGAGAAATCAGTTCCAATGCTTCCCGCGAACTCATGGAACGGGCGTTAGCCAGCGTGCCGTAGGCACGCCATACACGGTCAGACAGCTGCAGGCCGTTGTGTTCCTTCAGGAAATTGCGGGCATTGCGTTCTTCCTTAATGATCTGCTGTGCTACCGACTGCAGATTGGTCAGAATATCCTGTTCGCTCTGGCCGATGGTGCTCTGGTTGGAAATCTGATATAAGTCGCCCAGCGACTGGCTGCCTTCTCCAAACAGACCGCGTACTGTCATACCAAAGTTGCCTAACTGATCCAGAATGGAAACACGTTTGGTCAACACCAGACCGGGCAAATGCATCATAATGGAGGCCCGCATCCCATTGCCCAGATTGGTAGGGCAACAGGTCAGATAACCCAGCTTTTCATGGAACGCATAATCAAAATAGCTTTCAATCTGGTCATCCAGCACATTGGCTTTCTGCCATAATTCCTGCAGATTTAATCCAGGCGCAAAACACTGGATGCGCAGATGATCTTCCTCATTGATCATAATGCTGATGCTGCCATCTTCATTGACGGCCAGACCACGGCATGCATGATCATCCTTGCTGTGTTCCGGACTGATCAGATGTTTTTCTACCAGAGCCTGTTTTTCCAATGCAGGTACATCCTGAAGATCGTAAAATTTCAGGTTGCTGTGGTCTTTGCAGAAAGCAGACATATCAGCCAGTACCGACTGGCCGCTCTGTTCTGTCTGTTTCAGCGGAAATGGATATTTGGCAAAGTTACGAGCCAGACGGATTCTGGTACAGAGTACAACATCTTTGTCCTCCCCAGTTCCATTGGTCCAGGGACTGTTTCCACTTTTAATCAGATCTTTAAGCATTCTGATCACCCGCCTGTTCCAGTTTTTTTATTTCATCGCGCAACTGCGCGGCCCGTTCAAAATCTTCCTGCTGAATGGCCGACTGCAATTCCTGCCGCAGGGAAACCACTCTCTGTTTTTCTGCCAGTCTGGCTTCTCCACGGATCGGCACCTTCCCTGTATGGCAGCTGTTTCCATGGATTCTCTGAATCAGCCCCGGCATATAGTCTGAAAAATAATCGTAGCAGTTGCTGCATCCCACACGGCCCAGCTTGCGGAATTCACCGGCTGTCATACCACATACCGGGCAGGCATCGTGGGCCGACATGTTTTTCTGTACAAAGGGCTGCGACTGATTTTCCGGATTAAAGAACCCCCCAATAAAATCTGCCATTGAAAAGTCCGGCATCAAACCCAGTGTTGGGAAAGAGCCAATCGGTTCTTTTAAATGATTGGCACATTGTTCACAGATATGCCGTTCTTCTTTATGCCCATTGACGATTTTTGTGTAATGAATCGTTGCAGGATTTTTTTTGCATAATTCACAGTACATAAATCTTCACCCCATTTTTGATCATTCAATTGTGTATCAGGCTATAACGCCTGATACCGTACCGGTAATCTGCTGGAAAACACCACCGGCAGATTGGTTGTATCTTCTGCTTCCGCAGCTTCCCTAAGTATGGCGCATCATGTTTAACATAGCCAGCATGTGCTGCATCATAGAAGCCCGCACATTGTCCCGCTGATTTTTGTTCAATCCGGTCATGACCCGATCTTTCAGCATACTGTTAAACAATAGCATCTCTCTCTGGCTCAGGATCCCCTGCTGATACAAATATTCCGTCAGGCCTTCACTGTCACTCTGGGTCAGCTTATCACCTACAGCATCCATCAACGCATCCTGCAGATCATCATCGTCGTCCAGCTGCAGACTGACAATGCGGACAAATCCGCCGCCACCTCGTCTGGTTTCTACCATGTAACCCTGTACCGGTGTAAATCTGGTACTGAGCACATAGTTGATCTGCGATGGCACACAATGAAAATATTCTGACAGGAAGTTTCGCTGAATTTCCACCACACCGGCGCTTTCCTGTTCCAGCAGCGATTTTATATATTCTTCTATCTGTTTGGACAAGCTGCTCATACGTCCTCACCTCGACCATATTTCCATCTTGGTCAGTCTTTTTGACTTTCCCTGACCTTGGTTATATTATAGCCGCCGCACCGCACTTTATGCAAAGGTCAAAACAGGTCAAAAAATATAGAAAACAAAAGAAATATTAAGTTAATCAATTATATTTAATTTTATTTATAATTATTTAATGATAATCATGTTTTTTAATGTATTATTTCAAAATGCTTTTAAATGGCCATCTTCAGGCCATTTCTCCATTCTAATATTGTTTTCTTTTTCAAAGAAGGTCAAATTCTTTATTTGTTTTTTCTTAAAATACATTTTTACGCATTTTCTCGGGATATTCCCCAGGAAATATTTTTAATTGTAATTAGAGCGCAAATTATTTATAATAACATCATCTCTATAAAAAATACATCTCAGGAAAGGATTCAGAAAATGGCACAGAAAAAACAACATAAAACATTACTGCTCATGGCAATTGTATTATTTATCGCTGTAATTGCTTTCACGCTGTTCTATTGTGTTTTTGCACCACAACCGCTGGAAGGTGCAAAAACCATCACCATTCAGGTTG
>CAMFFG010000181.1 GCA_945949655.1 uncultured Peptococcaceae bacterium | reverse complement strand
GTGGTTCTTTGTTTCGCGCCTTCTGCGCTCAACTAGCTAAAGCCACATAATAAAACTGCGGTGCAGCCCGCAACGCTGCACCGCCAAAAAGGAGTATCTGCCATGATTCAGGATATCGCACCCTATCAGTTTGATAATCGTTACACACCGGAACCGCCCCAGCCCGCCAGCTATCTGTTATGGTATGACAGCGGCCGTATTTTATTGCAGCAGACAGGAGACACTATTACATTTCCCCGTTTTTCCGATCTGCCTGCACAGGCGCAGCCCCAATGCATCTATCTATTTTCCATCGGGGAGGATCGCTTTTACTGGCTCAACCAGAAAACACAGCCTGTCACAGAACCTTTTACCATGCAGAGCATCTACGCGCTGCGCACCTTACAGCCCCGCCATTACGCCTACGCCGGTCTGGTGGGCTTTCATCTGCACAACTGGTACAATCGCCATCGTTTCTGCGGCCGCTGCGGCACCGCCTTGCAGCCCGATACCAAAGAACGCATGCTGCACTGCCCCAACTGCGGCGTCATGCTGTATCCGCAGATCTGCCCGGCGGTGATCATCGGTGTCACCCACGGTGATAAAATTCTGCTGTCCAAATACAACGGCCGCAACTACAAGGATTACGCCCTGCTGGCCGGATTTGCCGAAATCGGCGAAACCATCGAGGAGACAGTAAAACGGGAAGTGTGGGAGGAAGTGGGCCTGCATGTGAAAAACATCCGCTATTACAAAAGCCAGCCCTGGCCCCACTCCAGCTCCTTGCTGTTTGGCTTTTTTGCCCAGCTGGATGGCGATGACGAGACCATCCAGCTGGAGGAAGAAGAATTATCCATGGCCGTGTGGATGCATCGCGACGACCTGCCCATGGAAGCGGACCATGTCAGCCTGACCAATGAGATGATCCTGTATTTCAAGGAAAACCCGCCTGCTTTTGAAACAATGCCGCACCAGAACATTCTGTAGCCACCGATTTCAGAAAACCATATTCACAACAGCAGTATCATCTGTTATAATAATTTCATCAATAGCCTCACAAGGAGGGGAGATTTTATGGCAGACGATAATCATGTTGAAAACAATTTCATCTTATCGACCGATCTGAAACCAGGTCATGATACCACCGAAGAAGCCACACAAACCAAGAAATCAAAAACAATCAAAATTGTGATCGCCGTCGCTGCAGTGGCGATCCTGCTGCTTCTGATGATCCTGTAACAAGAAAATGCAAACATAAAAAGGGAATTTCAAAGTGCTCTGCTTTGAGATTCCCTTTTCTATTTCTCTTATATATTCCTCTTATATTCCAAACAGTCCTGTTTTTCCGGCGCCTGCTTCAAAATGATACTTCACAATTCCCAGATCCACTTTGCTGTAAAAGCCCATGCCTGCTTTGGCGGATACCTGATCCCCGGTCAGCGCAAAATCAAATTTCTGCTGATTCATGGCAGTTGGCGCCAGCAAAGCGGCCTCCACCCCATTGCGGAACCACTCCGGCATGGCACCGTCGGTTTTGCTCACCGCTTCTATCGCTTTCGATTTATGACTGCTGCCCTGTGTGCTGCCGTACCCGATGGCGATGACACAGCAAAGCTTTTCTGCAGCGCCAACCTGAAAAGCGCCTTTGATCTTGCTGTAGGTCAACCCCACCCAGCAGGTGTTCAACCCCAGCTGCTGGGCATAGAGCACGATTTTTTCCCCGTAATAGCCGCAGCGTTCCTCCAGATCAGCACCTTTGGGGCCGACCATGGCGATATAGTTTTTCACGCCGGAAAATTTCCCATAATGGGCCATAAAGCCGTCAAAGGCCTTAGGCTCTTCCGGGACCAGCTGCATGTGCAGGCCGCTGTCGGCATTGCACTGATCCACAAACTGCTGCAGTTTTTCTCTTACCGCCCCCTCGAAGCTGCGATCCGTATAGGACCGCACCGAATGGCGCTGTCTCATCGCTTCCAATAAATCCATGTTTTACTCCTCCTGTTGTTTTTCCATCTGTTTTATATGATATTCATGCTATTATAGCATAAAAATATGCACCTATTCCATCGGTGAAGAAAATCGAGAGGGATATACACCCGACTCTGTTTTATTTTGTCCACACATACCAAAAGAGGCCACGGTGCAACCAACTGTTGTACCGTGACCTCTTTCAATTGTGCAGCATCTTATTCAAACATCCATTTTGCTGGCAGATGTTCGTAATCCAGCACTTCATCTTCGCCAAAGTAGATGGCGATTTCCCGTTGGGCAGATGCAACGCTGTCGGAGCCGTGCACCACATTGCGGCCCACTTCCTGGGCAAAGTCGCCGCGGATGGTACCGCAGGCCGCTTCCAGTGGATTGGTAGCGCCGTTTAATTTGCGCACTTCCGCCACTGCATTTTTGCCTTCCAGCACCAGAGCCACCACCGGACCGCTGGTGATATACGCTAACAGACCTGGGAAAAACGGTTTTTCCACATGTTCTGCATAATGCTGTCTCGCGATCTCTTCTGGTACCTGCATAATTTTCATCGCTGCCACCCGCAGTCCTTTTGCTTCGTAGCGGCTGATGATAGTGCCTACCAGACCTCTCTGTACGGCGTCCGGTTTAATCATTGCAAATGTTTTTTCCATGTCTGTATACTCCTTTATTCTGATTTTCCACAGCGCTCATGGCTGTTCGGAATCTTTGTCCTGCCCTGCGGCAGAGCCTGCCGGCTTCTGCGCTTCATCTGGTACGGGTTCTGTTATGGTAGCTTCCGCAGCAGACGCTGCATCGGCGGACATCCTGTCTGTTTCTTCTGTTACTTCTGTTGCGTTTGCTGCTCCAGCGGGTTCAGCTGTTTCGGCCAGCTTCGCAGGTTCTGCTGCCTCAGTTCTTTCTGCTTTCGGCGCAGCGGTCCCTTTCTGTTCCCGCAGCAGCGCTTCTTTCTGCTGATCCAGCTCTTCCAGCGAGCGACCTTCCATCAATGCCATAAATTCATCGGCCTGGATGGTTTCCCGTTCTTTTAATGTTTCCGCCATCAGAGTCAGCTTATCCAGATTTTCGCTTAACAGCCGTCTGGCTTCGGCGTGGCATTCATCCATCATCCGTTTTACTTCTTTATCGATGGAGTAGGCCACCGCTTCACTGTAGTTGCGGTCGCGGCCTAAATCACGGCCCAGGAATACCTGGTCGTTGTTATTATTGCCAAAGGTGATAGTGCCCAGTTCATCGGACATACCCCATTCGGTGATCATGCGGCGAATGGTGCCGGTTGCCCGCTCGATATCGTTGGAGGCCCCGGTGCTGATCTCATGCAGCACGATCTCTTCGGCCACACGGCCGCCCAGCATCATGATGATCTGATGCTTCAGGTGCGTCCTGGTCATATAGTTGCGGTCCTCAGTGGGCAGCAGCAGCGTATAGCCACCGGCGCGGCCCCGCGGAATGATGGACACTTTATGCACCGGATCGCACTCGGGCAGCAGATAGCCCAGAAGCGCATGACCGGCCTCGTGATAGGATACCAGATTTTTTTCATATTCGCTCATTTTTGCCCGGGATTTCTTTTCCGGACCGGCAATGACCCGTTCAATAGACTGCTCCAACTGCAGCTGGCCAATTTTTTTCAGGCCCAGACGGGCTGCCAGCAGAGCTGCTTCGTTGACCAGGTTGGCCAGATCGGCGCCGGTAAAGCCTGCTGTCTGTTTGGCGATCACTTTCAGGTCTACATCGCTGGCCAGCGGTTTCTTGCGCACATGCACCTGCAGGATCTCCTCGCGGCCTTTTACATCAGGGCGATCCACCGTTACCTGACGGTCAAAACGGCCCGGACGCAGCAGAGCCGGGTCCAGAATATCCGGACGGTTGGTAGCCGCC
>CAMFFG010000180.1 GCA_945949655.1 uncultured Peptococcaceae bacterium | reverse complement strand
CATGCCGGCGCTATCATCAGCGCAGGTAAAGGCAGCGTGCAGGATAAGATCGACGCACTGACAGCGGCCGGGGCTGCTGTTGCTGATCGACCCAGCGCAGTAGGACGCCTGCTGCAGGAACGGCTGCGTGCCTGAGCATACAATCTGGCAGATGGGCTGTCTGGCTGTTGTGCATGGTTGGACCGGCCAGACAGTGATCTGCAGCACATAATATGAATGGAGGGAGATTTATGTCAGGCAGAAAATGAGAAAGTCACTTCTTGTTTGGGATGTTTTGTCAAAAAAGAATATCAGTTTTCCAAGAAAAATGCTCTGATTTTTGTGATAGCACTGGCGGTTATGGCGCTGATCATTTTCTTACCCACACCACCGGATTTGATGAACGGCGATGAGTTAATTTCTTTGACACAAGACGGGAAAACGGTGTTCGCGGTGCTGGCTTTTGCAGTGGTACTGTGGATGACAGAAGCTATTCCGTTTTCCGTTGCCTCGCTGATGATGATTATTTTCCTGACCTTCTTTGGCATCTGTACCTTTGACAAGGGTGTCAATATGGGGCTGGGCAAAGAAGTTATCCTCTTCCTGACTGGTGCTATGGGGATCTCAGCTGCACTGACGGATTCCGGACTGGCTGAACGGATCATGCTGGTCACCTTATCTAAGGTTGGTACTAGCACCAAACGCATCGTCTTTGCGTTTATGGCCATCGGTACAGCGTTATCCATGTGGGTGACCGATATGGCGGTGGCTGCCATGCTGTTACCTTTGGGTGTTACCATTCTGCAGGCGGCCAATGCAGAGCCGTTAAAGAGTAATTTTGGCCGCGCGCTGATGATTGGGATCGTGTGGGGCTGTCTGATTGGCGGTATTGCCACACCGGCTGGTTGCGGTCCTAACGTGGTGGCAATTGGTTATCTGAAAGAACTGGCGGACACAGTGGTAACCTTCCCGCAGTGGATGATCGTAGGGGTGCCGGCAGCGCTGATGATGCTGCCGTTAGGATATCTGGTGCTGATCAACGTGTTTAAACCGGAGATCGACCATCTGCCTGTTTCGCCGGAAGGGATTACTGAACAGTTAAAATATCGCGGCAAGCTGGATCGCCGTGAAATCAACACCTTGATTATTTTCTGTATCACTGTATTTTTGTGGCTGGCAGGGCCAACGCTGCGTAGTAATTTTAACTTTGCGTTATCGGATGCAGGGATTGCCATGTTAGGTTTTCTGTTGTGCTTTGTACCTGGTATCAATGTGTTTGACAAATGGTCTGACGCTGCCAAAGAAATCGACTGGGGCGGTTTGATGCTCATCGCCGGTGGTCTCTGCGCAGGGAAATTACTGGCCGATACAGGCGCAGCACGTTACATTGCATGGTTGCTGCTGTCTGGTCTGGGAACCTGGAGCCCACTGGTGCGGGTCGCTATGGTAGTGGTAGCAGTGGAATTGATGAAGATTTTCTTCTCCAGCAACAGTGTTACCGGTGCTATCGTGCTGCCTCTGGTCATCGCGCTGGCACAGGACCTGAGCATGCCGGCTTGGACTATCGCCGGTCCGGCGGCCATTGCCACATCCATGGCCTATATTATGGTAACCTCTAGTCCAACCAATGTGATTCCGTACTCTTCGGGATTTTTCTCCATCAAAGATTTTGCAAAAGTTGGGGTCATTATGACCGTAATCGGCATTGCTTGTGTTACAATATCGGTAGCGGTATTTGGCAATTTCAATGGAATGAATATCTGGTCGGTATAGACTGGAACGTCATGTAAATCGGGATAACCGCTTTTTCTGTGCTGGACAGCGCGGAGGGCGGTTATCTTGCTATGTGGTGTGTACCACGGATCAAAAAGAACAGGATGGACAGAAAGATGAAACTTGCAATTTACCCGGGAAGCTTTGACCCGTTCACCAACGGGCATAAAAATATTTTACAACAGGCCTGCCGGCTGTTTGACAAGGTGATTGTGGCGGTGGCAACCGATAATTACAAGCAATCGCTGTTTACCACAACAGAACGGCAGCAGATGATTGCTGCGGCGGTGACAGATCTGCCTGGCGTGGAGGTAGAGATCGTTGAAGGCCTTTTAGCGGATTTCGTCTGTCAGAAGCAGGCACAGGCCATCATTCGTGGCTTGCGCATGGTCTCCGATTTTGAGTATGAAATGCAGATGGCAGCCTTCAACAAACAGCTCTGTTCTACCGCTGAGACTGTTTTTCTGACTTCACAGCCGGAGTGCTGCTTTATCAGCGCCTCTTTTGTGCGCAACATTGCCGCATTGGGCGGCGATGTGAGCCATTTTGTACCGGCCCATGTGGCTGCCATGCTGCAGCAGAAATACAGTGAAACGCGATAAAATCAAAGCAGAGAGGAGGACGGGTACATGCAGATTTTTGAAATGATCGTATTTTTTCTGGTCATCACAGGTGGGTTTACGCTGAGCGGGCTCATCGGTTTTGGTGCCAATGTGTTGTCCATGCCGGTGCTTTCTCTTTTCTTTAAGATACAGGATCTGGTCGTGGTGTTGGCGGTGATTTCGTTTACCAACGCCGCTTATCGTGTGGTGGAAAACAGGAAGGGCATCATCTGGAATGAATTTCTGCAAATGATGGCGTTTTCTTTGCCGGGGACACTGCTTGGTCTGTGGATTTTAAAAAATCTGCCGGAGACTTGGATGAAATTTGCGCTGGGCTGTTTTGTTGTTGGCGTAGCCAGCCGGAATTTGTATCAGAAAAAAAGAAAGCAGCAGTCTCAGAACCAGGAAGCGTCGGCTGCATCATCGGAGCAGCCGGATACAACTCCGGAGACAGGAAAAGGAAAACTGTTTTACAGAGCCGTTTTATTTGCCGGAGGCATCATGCAGGGAGCTTTTGTCTGCGGTGGGCCGCTGTATCTGATCTACTGCAGCCATTATTACGGGGAAAAACGGCTGCAGTTTCGCGGCATGCAGTTTGCCATTATTCTGGTCAACAGTTCGTTTATCTTTTTCTCCTATCTGCTGCGCGGAGCTTACACAAAACCGCTGATCCTGCAGAGCGGACTGGGCCTTTTGGGGTTACTGGCAGCAGTGCTGATCAGCAATGCCTGGCTGAAGCATATCCAGGATGCCGCCTTGCAGCAGCTGGTGCAGATCATGCTGCTGATCGCTGGTGGCAGTCTGATCATTCAGACCGTGCTATAAAAGAAAGCGCATATTACAAGCTGTGAAAAATGGCCTTGCCTCTTTGCGGAAGCAGGGCTTTTTTGCGTGCTGTATATGGGGTATGCCCTGAATCAGGGCATACCTTCTTTGTGTGCAGTCAAAACAGAAGCAGGCATTGTCTTTGCCAGAATTCTGTATCAGGATGGAGTATTCCGCAGGATGTCCGATGGTGACAGACGAAGTCTGGCAAAGACGGACAGGAAAGGAAAAGTCCAGACTGTCACAGAAAAGGCAAAGCACAACGCCTGCGCAAAACAACGGATCGTCGGCAGCCATCCAGTGGAAACAGGCGGCAGGAAAAAACGGTGTATCGGGATTCCCGACATACCAGAACCCGATAACGAATCGTGATCCAGTTTTCATTGGTGAAAGTGACAGCTCCTTTTTGCGTGTGCAGAGAGATACATAGATTCAGATAGAAGGGAATGATCGTTTTATGGAAGGGAAAGCCTGCCTTTTGCTTGAAATATAAAAACAGAGTGCGTATACTGATAGCAAAACGGTTTGACAGGTGAGTGGTTATGAAGCAATTGTGGATTTTTTTACAGCGGGAGCCGGTGCTGACGGTTAGGGCCCCCGCCATTGAGGCCCAGCTGATGGAGACGTTTTTGCTGCTGGCCATCAACCACCAGAGCCTGATTGCCACCAAGTCCACCCGGATCG
>CAMFFG010000179.1 GCA_945949655.1 uncultured Peptococcaceae bacterium | reverse complement strand
CCACTTTTATTTTGGCGAGGGGCTTCCGGTGTCGGCCATGGCTGCCGGGGCAGATCTGGCAGCGGTGAGCATGCACAAATCGGGCGGTAGTTTGACGCAGAGTTCTTTTCTGTTGGCCGGGCCCGGGGTCAATGCCGGTTATGTGCGGCTGATCATTAATTTAACGCAGACCACCAGCGGCTCCTATCTATTGCTGTCCAGCCTGGATATCTCCCGCCGCAATCTGGCGCTGCGGGGCAAGGAAGAATTTGCCCGGGTCAAAGAGCTGGCCTGCTATGCCCGGGATGAGATCAATGCCATTGGCGGCTATTATGCTTATGGCAAAGAGCTGATCAATGGCAGCAGTATTTATGATTTTGACGAGACCAAACTGTCCATCCACACGCTGGACATTGGCCTGGCCGGCATCGAGGTGTACGATCTGCTGCGGGATGAGTACGATATTCAGATCGAGTTTGGCGATATCGGTAATATTCTGGCCTACATCTCCATTGGCGACCGTAAACGGGATATTGAGCGGCTGGTCAGTGCGCTGGCGGAGATTCGCCGCTGTTACCGCAAAGAAAAGGCCGGTATGCTGTCGCAGGAGTATGTAACACCCAAGGTGGCGGTGACACCGCAGCAGGCTTTTTATGCGGCCAAGGAATCGCTGCCTTTAACGCAGACCCAGGGCCGTATCTGCAGTGAATTTGTGATGTGCTATCCGCCGGGCATTCCCATTCTGGCGCCGGGCGAGGAGATCACCCGGGAAGTTCTGGAGTATATCCGCTATGCCAAAAAGAAAGGCTGTACCATGACCGGGACCGAGGACCCGGCGCTGGAACATCTGAATGTACTGCAGGAAACAAAAACAGAAAAATCAGCAGGAAAGGTGGGGCAATAACATGGACTTATGGTTTTCTGAACTGCACACGCCCGATGTGAAATTATCGGTGCGGGTAAACCGGCAGCTATATAGCGGACAAAGTGAATTTCAGCGGATCGATGTGTTTGAGTCGTCGGAATTCGGACGCTTTTTAACGCTGGACGGCTATATGATGCTCACCGAGAAGGATGAGTTTATCTATCACGAGATGATCACCCATGTGCCCATGGCTGTGCATCCAAATGTGCAGGATGTGCTGGTGATTGGTGCCGGGGATGGCGGTGTCATCCGGGAGCTGACCCGCTATGGCAGCATTGGGCGCATCGACATGGTGGAGATCGATCCGCTGGTGGTGGAGGTCTGCAGGCAGTATCTGCCCAAAACTGCCTGCCGGCTGGATGACCCAAGGGTGAAGATATATTATGAGGACGGGCTGCGCTTTGTGCGGGGCAAGGAGAACTGCTATGATCTGATCATCGTTGATTCCACCGATCCCTTTGGGCCCGGAGAAGGCCTGTTTACCAAGGAGTTTTACGGGAACTGCTACAAGGCACTAAGAGCCGACGGTATTATGGTGAACCAGCACGAGAGCCCTTTTTATACCGAGGACGCCCGGGCCTGCAAACGGGCGCACCAGCGCATTGTCAGCAGCTTTCCCATCAGCAGGGTGTATCAGGCCCATATCCCCACGTATCCGTCGGGACACTGGCTGTTTGGGTTTGCCTCCAAGCAGTATCATCCGGTAAAGGATCTGCGGGCAGAAGCCTGGCAGGCGCTGGGGATTGCCACAGGCTATTATACCACCAAGTTACACGCAGGGGCCTTTGCCCTGCCAGCTTATGTAGAGGAGATGCTGCGCCATGTTGAACCAGAATGTTGAAACCTTTTTATGCTGTGACGTGCCTTATGAAGCGGCAAAGATCGTGCTGTTCGGTGCGCCCTTTGACAGCACCACATCGTATCGGCCCGGCACCCGCTTTGGCAGCCGTGCCATTCGCAGTGAATCCTACGGGCTGGAATCTTACAGCCCTTATCAGGACAAAGATCTGGAGGATTGTGCTGTGTTCGACAGCGGGGATCTGGAGTTACCTATGGGCAGTGCAGAGAAAGCACTGCAACAGATAACCGAGCGCACTGCTACCATCCTGCAGGATGGCAAGCTGCCCTTTCTGCTGGGCGGTGAGCATCTGGTCACGTTAGGGGCAGTGCGGGCGGTAGCTACTCAGTATCCCGATGTGAACATCATTCATTTTGATGCTCATGCCGATCTGCGACAGCAGTATCTGGATGTGGAGCTGAGCCATGCCTGTGTGCTGCGGCGCTGCTGGGATATTCTCGGCGACGGGCGGATCTTTCAGTTTGGCATCCGCTCCGGTACGCGGGAGGAATTTGCCTGGAGCAGGGAAGGACATACCGTGCTGCACAAATTTGATTTTACCGGGTTACAGCAGATCGTGGATCAGTTGGCCGGTAAGCCAGTGTATCTTACCATTGATCTGGATGTGCTGGATCCTTCCATTTTTCCTGGCACTGGTACGCCAGAGGCTGGCGGCGTCGGTTTTCTGGATCTGCTGCAGGCGATCCATACCGTATGTGCTCACAGTCATATCGTGGGCTGCGATGTCAATGAACTCAGTCCGATGTATGACCAGAGCGGTGTATCTACGGCGGTGGCCTGTAAAGTGGTAAGGGAGCTGTTATTGGAATTACAATAACATAAAAACAAACGCGTACAAAAAATAAAATCATAAAAAAGGAGAAATGTTTCATGGGAAAATTACTGATCATCGGCTGTGGCGGGGTAGCCAGCGTAGCCATTCACAAATGCTGCCAGAACAGCGAGGTTTTTGAGGAAATCTGCATTGCCAGCCGTACCAAATCCAAATGCGATGCCTTACAAGAAAAACTGCAGGGTACTACCAGCACCCGCATCACCACAGCACAGATCGATGCCGACAATGTTCCGGCACTGATCGCACTGATTGAAGAAGTAAAACCGGATGCCGTGCTCAATCTGGCGCTGCCCTATCAGGATCTGCATATTATGGATGCCTGCCTGGCTACCAAGGTGCACTATATTGATACCGCCAACTATGAGCCAGAAGATACCGCAAAATTCGAATACAAATGGCAGTGGGCTTACCGCAAACAGTATGAGGAAGCCGGCATCACTGCACTGCTGGGCAGCGGTTTTGACCCAGGCGTGACCAGTGTGTTTTCCGCTTACGCGCTGAAACATTATTTTGATGAAATCAATTATATCGATATTCTGGACTGCAACGGCGGTGATCACGGGTATCCTTTTGCCACCAACTTCAACCCGGAAATCAATATCCGGGAAGTATCGGCCAAAGGTTCCTACTGGGAAGATGGCCACTGGGTAGAAACGGAACCTATGGACATCAAACGGGTGTACAATTTCCCGCAGGTAGGAGAAAAGGATATGTATCTGCTGCATCATGAAGAAATTGAATCGCTGGCGCTGAACATTCCCGGCATCAAACGGATCCGTTTCTTTATGACCTTTGGGCAGAGTTATCTGACCCATCTGAAATGCCTGGAAAACGTAGGGATGACATCCATCGAGCCGATTCTGTATGAAGGTAAAGAAATCGTACCACTGCAGTTTCTGAAAGCAGTACTGCCAGACCCGGCTTCGCTGGGCCCGCGCACCAAAGGAAAGACCAACATCGGCTGCATTTTCACCGGCAAAAAAGATGGCAAGGAAAAGACCATCTACATCTACAATGTATGTGACCATGAAGCCTGCTACAAAGAAGTGGGCTCGCAGGCAGTGGCTTACACTACCGGCGTACCGGCTATGATCGGCGCCATGATGGTGCTGCAGGGCATCTGGCAGAAGCCTGGCGTGTACAACATGGAAGAATTTGATCCCGATCCATTTATGGATGCACTGAACAAGTGGGGCTTGCCCTGGGTGGTAGAGGAACATCCGGAGCTGGTAGACTGATGGCGGACCAGAGGAAGCTTACACTGGAGCAGCTGCCCAC
>CAMFFG010000178.1 GCA_945949655.1 uncultured Peptococcaceae bacterium | reverse complement strand
CGTCAACGAATTGCTGACTGGGGTAGGCGAAATGATTCGTTTTACCATTCCCGAGGGCTATACGCTGCGGGATATTGCCGATACCCTGGCGGAGGAGGATATTATGCCTGCGGAAACCTTCTGGGAGCTGGTGCGCACCTGCGATGTCAGCGCCTATGATTTTCTGCAGGGCTGCCCCGACAACGAGCATCGGCTGGAAGGATTCCTGTTTCCCGATACCTATTTCGTAGCGAAGCATACCGCTCCGGAAGTCATCCTAAAAATGATGCTGGATCGTTTTGCAGAGGTTTGGGAGCAGCTGCCGGAAAACCGGAGCGGGCTATCCAATTATGAGACGGTGATTCTGGCCTCGATGATAGAGTCGGAGGCGCGGTTTGACGAGGAACGTCCGACCATTGCGTCTGTTTATCTCAACCGGCTGGCAATCGGTATGCCGATGCAGTGTGATGCAACCATTCTTTATGCCATGCCGGAACGAAAAACGCAGCTGCGCTATTCCGATTATGAATATGAATCGGAATACAACACCTATCTGCATGCCGGACTGCCGCCCACACCGATCTCCAATCCGGGACAAAAGTCGCTGGAGGCAGCCTGCCAGCCGGAAAAAACCGATTATCTGTATTATCTGTGGGATAAAATAGACAATGATGGTCACGTGTTTGCTAAAACCTATGAGGAACATTTACAGAACCGCAAAACCTATGGATATTGATTTGGGAGTGGTTGTGAGATATTATGAAAGATGTACTGGATTTCGATTTGCAGCTGTTTCTGCGCAGTCTGCTGCCTGCCGATGATGAAGTGCTGCAGAATATGCGCAGCTATGCAGAGGCGCATCATGTTCCGGTGGTGGATCCGGAGGTGGCCAATCTGCTGGGGCTGCTCACCAGAATTGCGCAGCCGGAACAGGTGCTGGAAATCGGCACAGCCATTGGCTGCTCCACCATCTGTATGGCCAGAGCCATGCAGCGGGGGTGCATCACCACCATTGAGCTGCAGGAGGAGCGGCATATCAGAGCGCTGGAATATTTCAGACAGGCCGGCGTGACAGAACGGGTGCATGCTATATTGGGCGATGCCCGTGTGCTGGTTCCGCAGCTGGAACAGCAGTATGATATGATTTTTATGGATGCAGCTAAGGGGCAGTACCAGGAATTTCTCTCAGTGGCAGATCGCATTTTAAATCAGGGTGGTCTCCTGGTGGTCGATAATGTACTGCTCAATGGCTGGGTGGTCAATCTGAATTATCCGCGGCATCGGCAGAAGACGATGGTGTATCGCATGAAGGCATTTCTGGAGCAGTTTAAGGAAAATAATATTTACCAGTGCAGCGTTGTGCCGCTAGGCGATGGCGTTGCAATTATACGGAAGAGCGAGGCGTAACAATATGAAAAAACCGGAATTGCTGGCGCCGGCCGGCACGCTGGAAAAATTAAAGTTTGCGGTGCACTATGGTGCAGATGCCGTGTATATTGCCGGGAAAAAATATGGCCTGCGGGCATTTGCTGGCAATTTCAGCAAAGAGGAGATGGCCGAAGGTATTGCTTTCGCCCATGCACACAATGTGAAGGTGTATGTGACGGTTAATGTATTTGCCCACAATGAAGATTTTGACGGCCTAGAGGATTACCTGCGGGAACTGCTGGAGTTGAAAGTGGATGCGGTGATCGTATCGGATCCGGGGATCATCCGCATTGCCTGCAGTAAAGTGCCCGATCTGCCGGTGCACATCAGTACGCAGGCTAACACCACCAACTGGTCTGCGGTACAGTTCTGGAAAGACCTGGGCGCGGAACGGGTGGTGCTGGCTCGGGAACTGAGCCTGCAGGAGATTCGGGAGATCAGAGAAAAAGTGGATGTTGAACTGGAAACTTTTGTACACGGCGCCATGTGCATCTCCTATTCCGGTCGCTGTCTGTTAAGCAGCTATATGGCAGAGCGGGATTCCAACCGGGGACAGTGCGCCCAGGCCTGTCGCTGGAATTATAATCTGGTGGAAGAAAAACGGCCCAATGAATTTTATCCCATTCAGGAGGATGAGCGGGGCACCTATGTGTTCAACTCGCAGGATTTGTGCCTGTTGTCCCATCTGCCGGAGCTGGTGGATGCGGGAATCAGCAGTCTGAAAATAGAAGGGCGCATGAAGAGCGCCTATTATGTGGCTACCATCATTCGTGCCTATCGTAATATGATCGATGCCTGTTTTGGCGAGGCAAAGGTGAGCGGCGATATCCAGTTCTGGATGGATGATCTGCAGAAAGTCAGCCATCGTCCCTACACAACGGGATTTTATTTTGGCAAGCCGGAAAAAGGCGCGCTGACCTTGGAATCCTCCCAGTATATTCGTCCCTACGATTTTATCGGTGTGGTCAAAGAATATGATCCGGCAAGTGGAATGGCAGTCCTAGAGCAGCGCAATCATTTTGCCCTGGGCGATACAGTAGAATTTTTCAGCCCCAATTATGGTTATTTTCAGCAGACTATCACAGAGATGTTCGACCAGGACGGCAATGCAATTTCGGTGGCGCCTCATGCCCAGCAGATTGTAAAACTGCCGGTCAGCCAGCCGGTTTATCCTTATGATCTGTTGCGCAAACCGGTTGCAGATAAAAAGTAATCTTTCTTTATGAATTGGATAATAAATTTGATTCTACCCCTGCTATAAAAATGGGGACATAGCGTTTGTCAAATTCCCGCTAAAGTAGTATGATAAGGATGTACGGCAGAACCGTACAGAAAGTGAGGGACATAAAATGAAAAAAATGCGGAAAGTGCTGGCAGCTTTGCTTTGTGTGGCGATGATAGCTGGCGTGGCTGTCGGATGCGGCAGCAAAGATGCAGAACCCAAAGAGAAAGCAAAACTGAATGTGGTGGCACTGACAGGGCCCACCGGTATGGGTATGGTTAAACTGATGGCAGATAACGAAGCCGGAGAAACTGCGGTAGACTATAGTGTGGAACTGGTAGGCGCTGCCGATGAAATTACCGGCAAAATCGTCAACGGTGAAGTGGATATTGCTGCAGTACCCTGCAATCTGGCTTCTGTGCTGTATAATAAAACAGAAGGCGGCGTAAAAATTGCAGCGGTCAATACGCTGGGTGTATTGTATATGCTGGAAGCAAACGGCGGCGAAACCATTCAATCCGTCGCCGATCTGGCCGGCAAAACCATTGTGACAACCGGAAAAGGGACAACCCCGGAATATATTTTAAATTATATTCTGAAAGCCAACGGTCTGGATCCGGAATCCGATGTGACTATCGAATATAAATCGGAAGCCAGCGAAGTGTCTGCACTGATCCAGCAGGGTGGCGCAGAAATTGCCATGCTGCCGCAGCCTATGGTGACCACTGTTATGGCCAAAACCGAAGGTGTGCGCGTAGCGCTGGATATGACCGAGGAATGGGCCAAGGCGCAGGGCGAAACCGGTACACAGCTGGTAACCGGCACCATCATTGTGCGCAGCGATGTACTGGAAAATAACAAAGAAGCGGTAGATACCTTCCTGAAAGAGTATGAAGCTTCGATCAATTATATCAACGAAAATGTAACAGAAGGGGCCGAACTGGTAGCTAAATATGAGATCATTCCCTCTGCTGCCATTGCGGAAAAAGCCATTCCAGCCTGCAATATGGTGTTTATGAGCGGCCAGGACATGCAGCAGAGCGTAGCGGCTTACCTGGAAGTACTGGCGGAAGCAAATCCGGCTTCTGTCGGCGGAGCGCTGCCAGATGAAAACTTCTACTATCTGCCATAAGCATCTGTCACAGCTGAAAAAGCCAGCCATTATTTTGGTCTGGCTTTTTCTCTGGCAGCTGGCCAGTGACTGGCTGGGACATGAACTGTTGCTGGTATCGCCTGTGCGCACGCTGGAAACCCCACTGCAGCT
>CAMFFG010000177.1 GCA_945949655.1 uncultured Peptococcaceae bacterium | reverse complement strand
GCTACTGGCTGGACCTGCAGGATTATGACCCGCTGGCTCAGATCCGGCAGGTCACCAGACCGCTGTTGATCATCCAGGGCGGACGGGATTATCAGGTACCGGCTTCGGAACTGGAGCTCTGGAAAGCGGCGCTGGAGGGAAACCAACAGGCCCAGTTCCTCTATTACGATAATCTCAATCATCTCTTTATGACTGGTACCGGCAAAAGCACACCGGCCGAGTATCAGCAGAAAGGTACGGTCAGCACGGAAGTCAGCAATGCCATCGCCTCTTTTGTCAGCAATTCCGCTGACACTTCTTCCGCAAAGCACTGACACGATGCCGGCACAGACAAAAGCACAGGCAAGGCATAGTCAAAACACAAACAAAAAGAGAATCCGCCGGGCAGCACAGTCCGATGGATTCTCCTTTTTATTTGCAGTTTTTTGTATGTTTATCTGGTTTTGCATCCGTTTCTTTTACTATAATATACTTATAATACCCGTTTTTTAATACCTGATGTTTATTCCGGTGCCGCCTCACTGCCAGCGGCTTCTTCCCCTTCCAGAGGAACGATTCTGGAATAAAAAGGCCTGTCCGCCTCAAACCATAAATGCCCAAGGGTGAAATCTTTTCCGCCGTCCATGGTGAAATAAATATCATCCACATCAGCCAGATTGTCGTCGATGCTGCGGGCCAGATTGACGACCGCCTGAAGCTCTTTCCCTTTTCCTGCAGGGCTTTGACGCTCTCCGAGTCAAAATCCACCCATACCTGACTGCCCGATTCCCGCACTTCGTTTACTGTAAGCGGCTCGTCATAGCTGCTGGCGATGATCAGCCGGTTGTACTCCGATACGATGGTCTCGGCAGATAACTGATCCTTGCCGATGGTGGATACCATAACAGCGTTCATACCTTCTACTCCATTGGGATCAGATTTTTGCCCCTCTGTTGATTCCGGGACATCCTCTGACTCGTCATACAGATACAATGTGATATATATGCTGTCCTCCTCTGCCGGTTCGGTGATCTGCTCCGTCTCCGACAGGTCCGCATCCGGCTGTTCCTTGCCGCAGCCAAACATACAGAGCGTCAGAACACACAGCATCAGAACACATATATTCAGAAGAAAACCCGCCTTATATTTGTGACTCATGTTTCTGCCTCCTAAACAATCTGCAAAATCCTTATCTATTAGTATGCTTTTCTTTTTCGCAAATGTCAACTAAAAAATCACGTTTCTTTGCGACAGATTCTGCAGATCGGGCAGATTCAGGCCGCGTTCCGGTAGCAGACTCTGTTTGCGGAAGCAGCGGCAGAGCCCATGGCACGGGCTGAAACGGCAGGCTGTGCCTTCTGCCCGGCGGGCTTTCTGCCCTCCTGCTGTACCTGCCGGTTGATGCGGTCCCAGAAGGACCCCGGCGTAAACTCCATGACATCCAGCTTCATCAGACAATACAGCAGCACGGCGCTGCACACCAGACAAAACAGCAGGCAGCCACCCAGACTGACCGCCGACTGCTGTTCCACCAGTAGTAAGCTCCCTGTCATAAAACATAACATGCAGATTGCCAGTATTCCATATTTTCTTGTTTCCCGTTTCGATTCTTTTCTCATACGCCCTGCACTCCTTTTTTCGAATTTACGTTCTCGCGAATTTATGTTCTGGTTATACTATACAACACAAACTTGTGTTCGTCAATATAAAAATCGAACATTTTTTCTCTTTTTCTTTTTTTGTGCTGCAGAACTTTGTTTTTCTGCCGATTTGCAGTATAATAATGAAAAAGGAGAGATTTGCAATGAGTTCAGAAGAAAGGATCGCTAAAATGCGCCGGATCGAGGAGGCCGTGCCGCCCCACCTGCAGGAAATGGTCATCCTGCAGAAGCGGGAGACTCTGGCCAACGGTACCATCACCAATCACTATGAAATACCCGATGGCAAACGGCCGCCGGGATATCTGTGGATCAACTACGATCCGGAAACAAAAGAGGTGCTGGCCGCCGAGATGAATGTCAACTTCGACTGTCTGATCGGCCTGAACCGCAGCCCCATCGAATTAAGGCTTCTGGCCAATCATGTGCTGGAATATCTGGCATGAAAAAGCTGTTCTACCGTCTTTGCTGCTGCTTTTTGTACAAGCACAGCCAACCGGTAAAACAGCTTTTTTAATGCTGCACCAGAATAGTGACCCCATTTTCCAGATCGTGGGCCATGGCTTTTAAAATACGGCTTAAAAGCAGCGCGGTGCGTTCCAGCTCTGCCTCGTCCTCCACAATAAAAATGCTGTTCATGCCCTGTACCTTGTCGGCATGCCGCCGGGTGACCACCACGGCCAGAATGGTATCCTGCATCAGTCCGCCGCCTTTCTTCCCACGGTGCTGGCCAGTGGTTTCTGCACTGCGCTCTCCAGCACCGGCGTTCGTCTGGCTGCCTCCATCACGCAGCCTGTGTCTTTTTCATTGGGCAGCAGAAAAATACCCAGCGCACCGGTCTCCATGTTTTTACGGGCCGCCGGAGTCCACTCCGGTTCGCCGATCTCCAGCTTGTTGCCCACCAGCATGGAGATATCGTGCAGCAGAGCCTGCCGCTGCCCCAGATCGTTGAGGATGGCGCGGCCGTCATCATCGTAGGGATGCAGCATAATGCCGACCCCTTCCCGCAGTATTTTTTCCCGTGCTTTAGCATCGCCCACATTCATGATCACGATATCGTCCACATACAGCAGCGATTTTTCAAAATGCAGCGCTGCCGCCTCCACCCGGGCGATATCGCCGATAAAGCTGCCCCGCATCAGAAAGCGGGCAAAGAGGATCATGCACCCTGCGCCCAGCAGTCCTGCCGGCAGACCGCCGGCAATGGCAGCACCGGTAGTGACCAGCGCCACCAGCATCACCAGATAATTTCGGGATTCAAACACCTTGGCAATGCCTTCAATATAATCCATGCCGCGGGGCACCAGCTTGTGCTCCTCCAGATTGATCAGCGTTTCCCGCTCCATGTTGCGGATATCCCGAAACTGCTGGGCGCACAGTACCAGAAAGGTTATGGCGGTGTATTCCTCCTCCAGCAGCGCCGGCAGTGCAATGGCCGCCAGACTGGCCGCGATGGCCCCCAGGGACAGATGGATCACATAACCGTGGGGATACGCGGGATAATTGCGGTAGTCGGTGCGCAGCATATAGAGCCTGGCCAGAAAGCCAGCGGCCAGGCCCAGCAGGATGGCTTCGGTGTAAGTTTTCATGCTACTGCCGGAAGGTACCGCGGCTGATCCACACAAAGGCCAGGCCGCCCAGCACCGTCACGATCACGATCCATAAAATTGCTTTGCCCATACCGTTTGCTCCTTTCTCTGCACTTACTGGCTGTTCCGTCTCGGCGGAGGGGGCCTGCGGCTGTTCCTCCACTGCTGTTTTTAAGCCCAGAAACTGGGGCAGCACTTCGGCGAATTCCCGTGCGCCCACCTCCGCCTGTTCCAGCGTGTTGGTGTGGGTCCCCACCTCCAGCAGCACCGAGTTGGGCGCCAGATCCTGATTGTAGTTTCCTTTGGCCATAAAAATGGATTTGATCAGCCCCGGTTTCACTTCATCGTAGTAGGCTTTCATCTTTTCGGCAAAGGCGATATTGGCTTCGCTGTTCTGGTTCTGCCGTCCCACCACCAGGCGGATCTGCGTGGCCGCCTCACCGTTTATCTCGGTGGCATAGTATTCCGGATCGGGCACGCCGTCCCGATGCACATCAATGATGGCGGCCGGCGCTTCCTGCAGCAGCTGGGCGGCAGTTTTGCGGGACCGCTGATAGGCATTCACATCGTGGGGATCATGAATATTTTCGCTGTGAATCACCTCGATGCCCTGGGCTTCCAGCTCCTCGACCATGGTGGTGGCCACATCCAGAATGTCTCCGCCGCCGT
>CAMFFG010000176.1 GCA_945949655.1 uncultured Peptococcaceae bacterium | reverse complement strand
CATACTCTTCAATTCTGGGATCGATGTTGGCAAAAGTGCCCACTGCGCCGGAGATCTGACCCACACTTACCGTTTCGATGGCCCGTTCCATCCGTTCAATGTTGCGCAGTGTTTCTTCGTACCAGACGGCCAGCTTCAGACCGAAGGTGATAGGTTCCGCATGAACTGCATGGGTACGGCCAATGCACAGTGTATCTTTATACTGCACAGCTTTTTCTTTCAGCACTTCAGCAAATTCTTTCAAGAGCTTCAGAATCGCTTCGCCGGCCTGTTTCATCTGTACTGCTTCCGAAGTATCCAGCACATCGGAAGATGTCATACCTGCATGCATATATTTGGCGTCGTCGCCAATGTATTCCGCAACACAGGATAAAAAGGCAATCACATCGTGACGGGTGGTCTGTTCAATTTCATTGACCCGATCCACATTGAAATTTGCTTTGGCACGGATATTTTTTGCAGCTTCTTCCGGAATCTGGCCAATGGCAGCCATCCCTTCGCAAGCCAGCACTTCAACTTCCAGCATAATTCTCAGTTTGTTTTCCTGAGACCAGATTGCAGCCATCTCCGGCAGAGTATATCGTTCAATCATAACACAACTTCCTTCCCCAAATTATTTTATTTAATTTTTATATACAAACCGCTGACAGACAGCAGTATTTGCATGCATTTTTATGCGGAACAACACAGCTGCTATTCAATCACAGCGTCCTGTACCCGTCTGTTTTTTTCCTCCACCTGCTGTTCCATTTTTTTCTTGTAGTCTTTCAGCTTCTGCCGCAGTTGCGGATCCTTGCAGGCTAAAATCTGCGCAGCCAGTATACCGGCATTTTTTGCTCCATTGATGGCTACCGTTGCCACCGGAATGCCAGACGGCATCTGCACCATGGCATACAGCGCATCCACACCCTGCAGCGCTGTGGCATTGATCGGCACTCCAATCACCGGCAGTGTTGTCACAGCCGCCAGCACGCCACCCAGATGGGCTGCGGCGCCAGCGCCGGCAATGATCACCTCAATACCCCGCTCCTCGGCTGTCTCTGCATACTGCAGCGCTTTATATGGTGTACGGTGCGCCGAAGCGACCACCAGCTCACTTTCTACCCCAAACTCCCGCAAAATCTTTACGGCATCCTGCATAATTTTTAAATCTGAATCGCTGCCCATAACGATTCCAACTTTTGGACTGCCCATCATACTCCTCCTTTTTCTTTTGCTTTCAGACTGTAAACATCAGAAAATAATATTATATACTAAAAATGTGTTTCATACAACCTTAATCCGCCAGGATTACAGTGCCATCGTGAATCTCCTGCACAATGGCCAGAGATTCCACCCGGTAACCTTTTTCCTCCAGCAGCTTGCGGCCCGTCTGAAATCCTTTTTCAATCACAATACCAATGCCGGTCACCGTGCCGCCGGATTGCTGCACCAGATCAATCAGCCCCAAAGCTGCATTTCCATTGGCCAGAAAGTCATCGATAATCAGAACACGATCTGTGGCAGACAGATATTTTTTGTCCACCCGCACGGTGTAATTTCTGTTTTTCGTAAAAGAAAACACATTGCTGGCATACACATCAGCCGATAAATTGCTGGCTTCCTGTTTTTTTGCAAACACCACCGGCACATTGCCGAAATACTGGGCTGCGATACAGGCTACCGCAATGCCCGAAGCTTCCACAGTCAGAATTTTTGTAATGTTGGCATCGGCAAACCGCCGTTTGAATTCTTTGCCCATCTCATTGAACAACGCCACATCAATCTGATGATTCAGAAAGCTGTCCACCTTCAGCACGCTGTCCCCCATGGCGATTCCATCCTGCATAATCCGTTGTTTCAACAGTTCCATTCTCTTATCTTACCCCTTACGCCCTTATTTATTGCTGCTGCCTGGTTGCTGTAGTGCAGGCAGCCAGTAATCATTGATAATGCTCTCACCGTATCCATTGCCCGGCACAGCCCAACGGCCATTCAGATCAATCCATCGCTCTGCTGCGCCCCGCTTTACATAACCGAAACGCGGATCCAGCAGCTCACAGCCCTCCGGCAGCTCCTCCTGCGTGGCATACGCATACAGATGCTGAATATGGGCTTCCACGCCGTCCGCTACAGTCTGAAAAGTCAGACCGTGCAGACCCGGAATGGAATAGACCCGTGTCTCATCCACACCATTTAACGGTTCCTCGCCGGTGTTTTCCACACCGGAAGCGCCAAGCCCGCAGAAATTATTCTGAAAAGCCTGCACACTGCCGTAAAACTGAAAATAGCCTGTCTCCTTCAGCGCCTGAGCAAAGGCCAGATCGCCGCGGATATGATATTTTTTGCCGATCTCGATGTAATACTCGGCAATATGCTCCGGGAACGGCGTAAAACCCTGCTCCGGATAATTACGCTCCATCATAGCCCGCACATCATCCTCTTTCTGCTCCAGATAGCGATTAAGCTGTTCCGCTGTGGCAATACTGTCGCCCAGAATGGTTATAGTTTCATACTGAGAACCCTCAGTCTGTGTTTCGGCTGTCTCTTCTGTCTGCACCGGCTCTGCAGGAATCTCTTCCACAATCACAACACCATCCTGCCATTGTACCTGGCAGTGCAGGGCTTCCCCCACCAGGCGCAGCGGGATCATCGTCTGGCCCGTTTCCGACAGATACGGGATTCCGGTAAAACTGTCTGTCTGCAGTTCTTCTCCGTCAATCTGAATGGTGACCGGCGCATCTTCCGCCACTGCTGTGATCTCCTGCTCCGGAAAATCATCTTTTGTGCTGATCTGCACCTGTCGGGCTGCTTCAACCCAGCGTACCTGATGGCCCAGCGCTTCGCCGACCAACCGCAGCGGCACATAAACCCGGTCTTCCCGTAACACAGGACCCATCTGGTTCTCAGTCTGGGTGTAGAGCTGATGATTGATAATCAGCTGTATATCACTGGTATCTGCCACAGCCGGCCAGCCAGCCAGCCCTATGCAGAATAACAGGGCACCTGTCAGAATTGTTTTTTTTCGCACAAGGCCATCGCTCCATTTCTATCGCAAAACCACACGGCCATCACAGCTTATACAGAAAACACCGTGTTTTTTCACAATGCAATCACTTTACTTATTTTAATATTCTAGCACATCTTTTCGCAGAAAAGCCTGTTTTCAGCCCTTTATCAAAAAATATCTGTCAATCACAGCGATTATTCTTTTGCAAACAGACCACTTCTGTGTTATGATTATGCTATGAAAAATTATCTTTATAAATGGAGGAATCAAACATGGCACAGAATCCAATTGTTACTATGACAATGAAAAGCGGCAACTCTGTAAAAATTGAATTATATCCAGACGTTGCGCCAAACACCGTAAACAACTTTATCTCTCTGGTAAAAAAAGGGTTTTACAACGACCTGACCTTCCATCGGGTCATTTACGGTTTCATGATCCAGGGCGGCTGCCCCAACGGCAACGGCATGGGTGGCCCAGGCTACAGCATCAAAGGTGAATTCAACCAGAATCGTTTTAAAAACGATCTGAAACATGAACCGGGCGTGATCTCCATGGCCAGAGCCATGCATCCCGACTCTGCCGGCAGTCAGTTTTTCATCATGCACAAAAACGCACCCCATCTGGACGGCGCTTATGCCGCTTTTGGCAAAGTAATCGAAGGTATGGACGAAGTAAACCGCATTGCCGAAGTACAGACCGGCTACGGTGACAAACCGCTGACCCCGGAAGTTATTCAGGAAATGACTGTGGAAACCTTTGGCGTAGATTATCCGGAACCAGAAAAAATCTGACCGCAGTGTCTGTGGTTTCCGGACAGACTACCTGCCCATTTTGGCCGAAGAATTTTTTGTGCGCTTTGCGTTCTGCGTGCAGAATCTGCTTCGGCCTTTCTTTCGGTTTGCCCTGCCT
>CAMFFG010000175.1 GCA_945949655.1 uncultured Peptococcaceae bacterium | reverse complement strand
CCAAGAGCCAGTGCGTGGCAGGCCATCAAAAGCGGATGATAGATGTATGGCACCCCATCACGGCCCTTTCGCACCTGACCGTTGTGTTTTTCCCGCACATAAGGCAGTACTTTTAATGTCTGAGACAGCTGTTTCATGGTGGCACAGGTTTTGATGTATGTGTACATCCTGTTTTCATCAAATAAACGATCCGATAACGGCAGCGCAAACTCCATCGGCATCGGCTCTGCCTGTTTGCCCATCAGCAGCCAATCGGTAGATACCCCGTACAGAGCTGCAATTTCCGGCAGTTTCTGAATATCCGGCCAAGTTTCCCCCCGTTCCCACTGGCTCACCGCCTGAAAGGACACTCCCAGCGATTCCGCAGCATCCGCCTGCGTCAGATGCAGATCCTTTCTGGCTTTTGCAAGCCGCATAGCTAAACCTGTCATATCCAAGCCCTCCCCTCTCTCTTACATACTCATTATATCTCCAAAGATCCTCTTTTTACAGCACCTGCTGCTTGAATGGACAAAGAATTATTCAAGTATTGCTTGAGCTTTTTATGATAGGGGAATATAAAACCCTTCTGCCATATATGACACGTACCCAAGTCATATATAGCAGAAGGGCTAATGTGTTCATTTAGGAAGGACTCACAAGCTCAAACCGGTTATTTCACGCAGATATCCGCCAGCACTTCCCGAAATCCCGCATCATGGGCATACTGCCACAAATGGGAGATCAGCCCCTGACGATAGCTCTCAAACTGTTTTCGCGAAAAATCGCTGATTAAAACGGCATGATCGTTTCGCGCTTCCAGCTTCTCCACAAATGTCTGCGTGGGAAGTTTGTTGCTTTTTTTACTGTTGCAGGAAGGACAGCTCATCACAAAATTCCAGAGCTTGTCTTCCTTTACAAAAGACCACGGGATGAAATGATCCACATGGGAAGCCCCAGTGAGTTTTTTCCCGCAATAGAAACAGTACTGTTCTTCAAACTCCTGATAAAGCACTTGCCGATAAATATCCAGATTTTTGCGCTGAGGTAAGGCAAGCTCCAGTTTATCCAGTAGACGAACCAGCATCGCATCATCATTTACAGTTTCCAGAAATTTTGCCCAGGCATAATAATTTAATCGTTCCAGCTCCATTTTATATTTCATCAGAAAGGGATACGCCGCCGGATGCAGTACAAGATAATCCTGTTTCAGATCAAAGCCGTATACGATCCCTTCCAAATCGCTGTACAGGGCACCAATCACATACTTCTTACATTCTCTCTGCACCTGTTTGATGATGGTCTCTTTCAAGGCATCATCCAAAGAGTCAAAAGGAATCTGTTCTGGAATCTGAAAGTCAGCCTGCGCCTGCAGTAAAATATACTCTATTTTGGAATACTGTGATTTCCCATCCGGCCGCATCTGCCGCAAATGATATTTGAGCACCAAGTTCCAGTAGTTCTCCGTAAACTTTGCAAAAATATCATGATAAAACAGAACAAATTGATCATTCACAATGGTACAGTTCAGCAAATTGTCCAGTATGGATTTGATCAGACCAAATTTATAGCTGTTCCGTTTGGCACTGGCCTCAGAGAATACAAAATTGAACCGTGCCCACAGCTGATCATCACAAACCGGTATGAAACGCAGTTCGCCCTTTTTTAAGTCCCACCCTGCCATTGATATCACTTCCATTGAATCCTGTTATTTCTGCTTTCATTCCTTCTATAATTTCTATTTGACCTTAGTTTAGCATATTTTTAATGTCTGTGAAAGGATTTGTAAACCGTCAAAGAATACTTTTTTCATTCCTGTGCTTTTCCCAGCACTTTTTATAAATCTCACAGGTTTTATGGTCATAACAGGCCATCAGCACCTCCATGCCATAATGGGGATTGGCCTGAAACCAGTCGGCAACAGTTTTTAGGGCGATCTCGGTGGCTGCTTCCAGCGGATACCCATAAGCCCCTGTAGAGATGGCCGGAAAAGCCATACTGTGAAGCCCATAAGAACGAGCCAGTTCCAGACTGTTCCAGTAGCAGTTGCGCAGTAACACTGCGTCTTTTTCTGTACCAGAATAAACAGGCCCTACCGTATGGATCACATACTGCGCCTGTAGCCGGTACCCTTTTGTGATTTTGGCTTCGCCAGTGTTGCACCCATGCAGTGTGCGGCATTCTGCCAGCAGTTCCGGCCCGGCTGCACGATGAATGGCGCCATCCACACCACCGCCGCCCAGCAGACTGCAGTTGGCTGCATTTACAATACACGCCGTGTCCGCTCTGGTAATGTCCATGGTTTCAAAGCGGATGCTGCTGTGCTGTTGCTCCGTCATGTTTCTTCCTCCTTCATTGTTTAATATGCTTGATCATATCATGGATCCATCTGATTCTATATCGTGTTCAGTAAAAAGAAAACTGCCGCTTCACAAATTTTTATTCGTTAAAACGACAGCTCCCTTGTTTTTCTGTTTTTATCCCTTTAGAGATGCGCTATCTATCTGTCGTCTCCGCCTTTTCCAGCTGCTGCAGAAATACGGCATGCCACTCCGGCTTCACTTTGGCCAGTGTAACAGGTCGCCCTTCCCGATTGAGAAAACAATGCCCGCTTTCTCCTACACAGCGCACTTTTCCATCGCTGCCCAGCACCTGATAACCAATGGTCATGCGCAGGCCGTTATATTTTAACAGAGACACATGCAGTGTCACCGTCTCACCAAATACGACCTTCGATTTATACTGGCATTGCACCGACAAAACCGGACTGCCAATGCCTTCCGCTTCCATCTGGTCATAGGGCAGACCCACTGCTGCCAGATAATCTACCCGCGCTTCCTCAAACCAGCGGATATAGTTGGAGTGATGCACCATTCCCATTTGATCGGTCTCATAATACTGCACTTTATGCTGATATTGATGTGTGGTCATATATTAGCCTCCCTCGAGTGATCGTCATTAGGGACAACATCCCGCGCATTTTCACCTAAATCTTCAGCACTCTCCTTAGCATCCCCGTCATGTGCCTCTTAAATGACGGAAATAAAATTTCAAATACGTACATAAGCAGTGGCCGGACCTGCGCCAACTTTTGCAATATACCCGTTTTTAACCAAATCAGTTAATGTTCTTTCGACAGTCACTTTGCTGATATCCGGGCATCGTTCCATGATTTCTTTTTTCGTGATTTTACCAACCTTCTGATCAATAACAGCTTTAATTCTTTCCGGTTTTGTTAGTGTACGGTTCCTCAAGTATTCAACACGGTTCTCAAATTCATTGTATGCTTTCAGCATAATCCCCAGATAATACTTTACAAAAGGCTCATAGCTGTTTTCGCCCTCATGCCAACCCATTGAGCTGGCCTGCAAAGCTTCATAATAGGTTTCCTTGGTTTTTTCAATCAGCATTTCCATACTGACATATTTTCCGACAATGTAACCGGCTCTGTAAAACAGAAGCAACGTGAGCAAGCGGCTCATACGGCCGTTCCCGTCGTTAAAAGGATGAATACAAAGGAAGTCCAGAATAAACATCGGGATCAAAATCAGTTTATCAATGCGATCTGCTGTCCACGCATCCAGAAAACTGCTGCACAGTTTCTCTATCGCATCAGCCGTTTGACATGCCGGAACGGGAATAAACCTTATTTTCTGATGGCCTTCAGCATCTGTTTCAGCGATGACATTATCGGAGTTTTTATAGTTGCCGCCTGTGGCTCCCTGTGTGTACGAATACAGATCCCTGTGAAGCTGCAAAATAACATTTGGACGGGGAATGATATACTCATAACTCTCATGGATTGTCGCAAGAACTTCTCTATAGCCGGCGATTTCCTGCTCTGAACGGTTGCGTGGTTCCGCTTTCCGACTTACCAGTTCTTCCAGACGTTTATCACTTGTAAAGATACCCTCAATCCGGTTTG
>CAMFFG010000174.1 GCA_945949655.1 uncultured Peptococcaceae bacterium | reverse complement strand
CCCTGTAAGACGGTACGCCTTCCTCTATGGCCAGCATCAGCCGCAAGGTACGCAATTCTTCCAGAAGGCCCTCTTCCACGGGCTGAATATCCGGCTTGCCCAGACTGACCGGACAGCAGTTGCTGCAACTCTGACAGTGGCCTTCGGCCTTCTCGCCAAAATACTGCAGAATATACTGACGCAGACACTGTCGGGTATCCGCATAACGCACCATAGCATCCAGCTTGGATAACTCCACCGCCAGCCGCTCTTCTGATTTACTGCTCTGCTCTAAAAGATAGCGGTTGACATGCACATCGGCATAGGAAAAAAACAGCACACACAGACTGGGCAGGCCATCCCGCCCGGCCCTGCCGATCTCCTGATAATAAGATTCAATGTTTTTGGGCAGATTATAATGCACCACATAGCGCACATTGGGCTTGTTGATACCCATACCAAAAGCGTTTGTGGCCACAATCAGATCCACCTGCTCATAGAGAAACTTTTCCTGATTCTCGTTTCTCTCCCAGTCCTCCATGCCTCCGTGATACCGTAAAGCTGCGATCCCTGCCTTACGCAGCCGATCCCATACTTTATCCACTTCTTTTCGAGTATTGCAGTAAATAATGCCCGACTGTCCCCGATGGGCCTGCACAAATTCCAGCAGCTTTTCCTTGCGGTCCCCGTCCCGCTCCACCACCAGAATCAGATTGGGCCGGTTGAAGCTTGCCCTGTACAGGTTGGGCCGCACCAGCTCCAGCCGATTGATAATATCGCTGCGGGTTTCCGCCGTAGCGGTGGCCGTAAAAGCCGCTACTACCGGTCGTTTCGGCAATGTGCGGATAAACTGACTGATGGCATAATAGCTGGGGCGAAAATCATGCCCCCACTGGGAAACACAATGGGCTTCGTCCACTGCCACCAGCGGGATCTGCTGACGGCGCAGCAGCGATAAAAAATCTCCGGAACGCAGCCGCTCCGGAGCAACATACAGGATCTGTATCTTCCGGTCTATGATCTGCTGCCGCAGCTTTTGATACTGCGCGTCATCCAGCATACTGTTCATGCAGGCGGCACGAATGCCCAGCCGCACCAGCTGATCCACCTGATCTTTCATCAGCGAGATGAGCGGCGAAATCACCAGAGTCATCCCATCCAGCATCAGAGCTGGAATCTGATAACACAGCGATTTACCTCCGCCAGTGGGCATCACCACCAGAGTATCCTGCCCGTTCAGAATGGAGGCAATGGCTTTTTTCTGAATCGGCTTCAGTGCCCGATAACCATAATAGCGGTGTAATAAATCCTCCGCTTCCTCCAGCCTATCCATGCAGTTCATCTCCATTGGCCGTTACATCCTGCCCCAAAGCCTGGGCAATCTGACTTTTTACCGGCCAGGCCAGTTCCCTGGTATCCATAGCCTGCACCTGATCCGCAGAAACAGGCGGCAAAACGGTCACCGTAACGGGACGCCGGTACATCAGGAAACTGCCGCGGGGCATAATATCCCGGGCCCCATCCACCGCCAGCGGCACGATCATAGATTTTCCTTTTTGTGCTGCTTTCAGACTGCCCGCCTTAAATTCACCCAGCATCCCATCTTTGCTGCGGGTTCCTTCCGGATACAGCACCAGGCTATGCCCCTGCTGCAGCAGCTTAGCCGCCTGCAGAATAGCAGTCAGCGCCTTGCGGGCATCGCCGCGGGTAATCAGCACGCATTTCATGTGCACAATCCATTTTTTAAAAAACGGGATCTGTCCAATCTCCTCTTTGGCCACAAAACCGACCGGACGCTCGATGACCGACATGATAACCGGAATATCCATATAACTCTGATGATTTGCAACATACAGAACCGCACCTTCCTGCGGCAGATGCTCCGCACCTTTTACTGTGATGGTACTGCCGGTCAGCGCTACAATCCGCCGAGCCATATTGCGGGCATAAGCATAAATTTTTTCTGCCACAGCCTGTTCTCCCAGTTTCTCTTTGTTTTTCTCCAGATGATTAAAATAAGGCACACCACAAACCACAATCAGTGCCAGATAGCCATATACGGCCAGAGTACGAATCAATCTCATCATAAAACCGCTCCTTTACCTTTCTCCTCTGTTATTTTAGCATTTTAAGCTCTGATTTACAACTATCTTCCGGCAGAATTGCGACACTGCTATGGAATCTCATTTTTTTGATAAATGATTTCATTTTTTCAGCGTACTTTCCCCATAAATTTAAAATCCCTGCTCCGGTCGATCCAGGTCAGGGATTCTCTCTGTGATCAGATTGTCACACACTAAATTTATTTTTACCGCTCTTTCAGACAATCGGTGCACACAGCGGGGTTCACATGTACCACACAGTGTTTCACCAGCGGAAAGTTTTCCTCAATGCCGTTATGCACCTTCACCGCAATGTCATGGGCCTGATAAAGTGGCTGCTGACCATCGGCTTCGATTTCCACTTCCACATACATTTTCGAACCAAACAGACGGGTGCGCAACAGATCGACGCCCAGCACACCGTCATAGGAGCTGATGAGCTTACGCATGGCTGCTTCCGTTTCCGGCGCACAGGCGCGGTCCACCATGCGGTCTAATGTTTCTTTGTAAATATCAAAAGCCACTTTCAGAATAAAGACAGCGATCACCACACTGGCTACCGGATCCAGCACCGGATAGCCCAGCCGCGCGCCCAGAATACCGGCAAAGCTGCCCACCGAGCTCATGGCATCAGAGCGGTGATGCCATGCTTCAGCCATCAGCGATACCGAGTTGATCTTTTTGGCAGCCAACCGCGTATACCAGAACAGCCCTTCTTTTACCACAATGGAGATAACAGCAGCGATCAGGGCCAGCCGACCGGGAACAGCCAGCGCGGCATAGTTGCCGGAAAATATCTTTTCCAGCCCATTCATACCGATACCCAGCCCCACCAGCATTAAAATATTGGCCAGGATCATGGAGATCACGCATTCCATCCGCTCATGGCCGTAGGGATGGGCCTGGTCTGCCTCCTTGCCCGATACATTGGCGCCGATGATCACCAGAAAAGAGCCGAACACGTCAGACGCCGAATGTACGGCATCGGCCACCATGGCGCTGGAATGCGCCACAATGCCGGCAAAAAATTTCATGGTACATAAAAGCACGTTTAAAATAATACTGACCCTCGAGACCTGAATGGTCAACTGTTTTTCTGTGGATGCAGACATTTCTGATTCCTCCCTGTTGTATCAATGGTCCATCGGAATGGTTCCCATACATAAAATAGCCGCTGGCCGCATACAAATAAAAGTCATCAAAAAACCTGACAGGAGGTATTATGATGGAACAACCTGTTTTCTATGCGGCGCCAGATCCTTACCCAACTATTGCCGTGAAGGCCCCCAATCTAGTTTATGCACAGATGCTGTCCAGTGCCTTTGCCTCAGCAGAAAGTGAGCTCACCACCATCACACAGTATCTGTACTTCAGCTGGGTGATTGCGCCGGGCGATTCTGATCTTGGTACGATGTTTCGTAAAATCTCCCAGGTGGAGATGCGGCATCTGAACATGCTGGGCCAGCTGATCACGGCGCTGGGCGGCAATCCGGTCTATCGGTCCTACCCCTTCAAACGGCCGATTTTCTGGAACAGCGGGATGCTGCAATACCAGTGTAACAAAGAAAAAGCCCTGCATATCAGCATTGCCGGTGAGCAGACCGCCATTGACGGCTATCAGCACCTGTCCAAACTGATTCAGGACTCTTGTGTGACCGATGTGTTGCAGCGTATCATTCTGGATGAACAAATCCATATCCAGTTATTTCAACAGTATCTTAGCACAAATCAAACAGAATGTAAACAATAATTTCAGAAAATATTTTAATTTCAATATTAAATATTTATTTCACAGCGAACTAAATAACGCAAAACAAATTTTC
>CAMFFG010000173.1 GCA_945949655.1 uncultured Peptococcaceae bacterium | reverse complement strand
GTCGGCAAGGTTGCCTCTGGCTGCGGCAGTGCACTGTCTATCAGTTTCACCAGCTCCAGCGCCGAGCGGAAATACTGTTTCTGCTTTCCCTGCGCCCAGCTCACCTTGCCCTGCCAGGTCTCATTCTGCCGAAACAGAATCTGCACATAAAAGGTGGCCATCACACGATGCATGCTGTTGTTCAGCGGATCGACAACGTTTGCCGTTCCTGCAAATACACCACGCAGCGAATCGTCCAGCAGCAACAGCAGCGTGGTCAGATTCTGAAACGCCGCTTCCCGCTGATAGTGATAATTGTAGATGGTCCCCTGCAGATTTTTGTCGTCGTAATGGTAGATCTGTAACCGATTACGCCCCACACATTCCGGCAGGACCTGCAACGAAGCACTTGGCATAGCTTCACCTCCTGTTTTCCGCTCCGTTTGTTAAATATGGTATACATTTTTTCACACGGAAAAAAAGGCAAAAAAAATGGATATATAGAGCGCTTGCTCCATACATCCACTAGATATGTACTTTTTGTGTAAAAAAACGTGTGTTAAAAAAAGTATAATTTTTTTAACACGCAGAGCCTGTTTGTTTTTACAGAATACAAACTTTCATTGTTTCTTGTAAAATAGTATACCATATCCCTGTTACATTTGACTAGCTATATATTGTAACTTTTTCATCAAATTCAGATAAAATATATAACCTGGTAGGAGTTGCTCCTTTATATCCAGCGCATACCAGTCTGCTGTATGGTTTCCAGCACAAAAGCTGCCGTGCCAGCCCGGCAAACGCACCTGATACAACACAGGCAGCAGACCGGCTTTTCAAAACCAGCCATAAAAGCAGAAAAGAGGTGCAGACCAGCCGGGCCTGTACCTCTTTTTCGCGTTTTGCTTTCCTTGTTTTCTTTTAACGATGCAGCTTTATTTTGTTTCTTTCTGTTCTGTCTCGTCTGTGTTTTCTTCCTCGTCATCATAGTAGATGTCATCGTCTTCGTCCGCATCCAGGTCTTCGTCATCATCCGCAAAAGGATCTTTCAGATCCTCTTCTGTTTCTACAGAAGAAATGGAGTTGCGTAACATTTCAATTACAATGCCATCGGCGATCTCGATAAAGATCTTGTCATCGGTGATCTGGTTTACAATGCCACAGATACCGCCAATGGTAACGATTTTGTCGCCCACTTTCAGAGAAGTCAACATCTCAGCCCGTTTTTTTGCCTGCTGCTGCTGCGGACGGATGATCAGAAACCAGAATACCAGAAAAATCAGCACTAAGGATATCATCCCGCTCATAGAACCACCGCCCATGCCTGCCACCTCCTTCATTTTACCTTCTGCGTCCTAAATTCGTTCCGGCAAGGGAAAAGTCCTTTATTTTGCTGCCAGATTTTTATAAAAGTCTTCCCGAAACTGCACCATGCGGTCTTCCAGAATGGCCTGGCGCATCTGGCGCATCAGATTGGTCAGAAAATGAATATTGTGTATGGTGGTCAGCCGAATGCCCAGCACTTCGCCGGTCTTGATCAGGTGGCGGATATAGGCCCGGCTGTAATTGCGGCAGGCATAGCACTGGCAGCCTTCCTCCATAGGACGGAAGTCGTGGGCATACTCGGCATTGCGGATCACCAGCTTGCCATGTTTGGTGAACACTGTGCCATTGCGGGCAATGCGGGTGGGCAGCACGCAGTCAAACATGTCCACACCGCGGATCACGCCCTCTATTAAGTTTTCCGGTGCACCGACGCCCATCAGATACCGCGGCTTGTGCTTTGGCATCAGCGGTGTGGTGTAATCCAGCATCTCATACATTTTTTCCGGCGGCTCCCCTACGCTGAGCCCGCCAATGCCGTAGCCCGGCAGATCGATGGATGTGATATCGCGGGCGCTTTTTTCCCGCAGATCCCGGTACATGCCGCCCTGAATAATGCCAAACAGCGCCTGATCCTCCCGTCTGTGGGCCTCTTTGCAGCGTTCCAGCCAGCGGAAGGTGCGGTCCGACGACTGCTGCACATAGTCATAGGTGGCAGGATAGGGATTGCACTCATCAAAAGCCATAATAATATCCGCGCCCAGCGCGTTCTCGATCTCCATCACTTTTTCCGGCGTAAACAGATGTCTGGAGCCGTCAATATGGGAGCGGAACTCCACGCCTTCCTCTTTAATTTTGCGCAGGTCGCCCAGGCTGAACACCTGAAATCCGCCGCTGTCGGTCAGGATGGGTCGGTCCCAGTTCATAAAACGGTGCAGGCCGCCGGCCTCTTTTACCAGCTCATGGCCAGGACGCAGATAAAGATGATAGGTATTGCTCAGAATGATCTGGGCATTGCACGCTTTTAATTCCTCCGGCGTCATCGTCTTTACGGTAGCCTGTGTGCCGACCGGCATAAACACCGGCGTCTCAATATCGCCGTGGGGCGTATGGAAAATCCCGGCCCGCGCGCCGGTTTCTTTACATTCTTTGATTCGTTCAAATTCAAACAAAACAGTTCCTCCTGTATCTATTTCAGTACCAGAGATGGTATCTCATATTAAAATATTTTCCTGTAAAACAGCGCTGTTGTCAAGTCAGAATCTGAAAAACAGCGGGGAAATTCATCTGCGTCCTGGCATGGAATAAATTTGAAAACACGGTCGCCCGTCCTTGACGCAAAAACCAGAACATGATATAATGCAAATAAGAAGAGAGTAGCCGGGCGGCTCACCCTCATTGTTTTTAAGGAATACTCCCGTCAAACTTTGTTGGGGTCAGACGGGAGTAATTTTTTACTGTAAAATTACTACTTCTTGCTCTTGTCCAAGGCAATCATCCCAACAATGAGCAAGCCAAACGTAAACAAACACGTCAAAGCATCCCATGTGACCATGACTACCACCTCTTTCAAGGGCAGACCGTCCTCTTTACCGTCATGCTGTTTTAGCAGAACAGCGTGACTACTCTCTCTTTCTTTATTTTACCATAAAATCATATGATGCACAACACTTATCTGTTAAAATATTCAAACTAATCCTGGTTTTATTTATAAAATGATGCCGCATGGTTCTTTCGAGTCGTTCGCCTCAAACGCCCCATAAAAAATCAGGACAGAACCGCCTGGCTCCATCCTGATCTCCTGTGCTTATGTTTCTTTCTTACTTTCTGCTCCCTCTGCCGCTATAGCGTTACCGTCTGGACGGCATGGTGTGGATGCCATGGCCACCGGCTGCCTCCACAGCCTCTGTAATGCCTTCGCAGAAGGTTGGATGCGGCCGCATGGTTCTGCCCAGCTGCTGGCGGGTCAGCCCCAGCGATACGGCAGTCACCAGCTCGCTGATCAGATCGGTAGCCCGGGCACACATCAGCTGTGCACCTAAGATCACGTCGGTCTCTTTGTCGAACACCACTTTGATAAAGCCTCTGTCCTGCTGCTCGATGATCGTCTTGGCGTTGCCGTTCATACTGTACTTGCCGGTAACAACTTCCCGACCTGCTTTTTTGGCAGCATCGGCAATAATGCCCACCGAAGCAATCTCCGGCGTGGTGTACACACAGGACGGTACCAGGTCAAAATTGACACTGGCCTCCTTCTGTCCGCTGATAAATTCCACTGCGGCTATGCCCTGGGCTTCCGCTGCGTGGGCCAGCTGCATACGGCCAATGACATCACCGATGGCCGAAATGGTCGGCACCGATGTGCGGAAGGTTTCATCCACTGCAACAAAGCCCCGCTCTGTCTGTTCCACCGCAAAGCCGTCGGCAAACAGCCCGGCGGTGCAGGGTCTGCGGCCCACACTGATCAGTACCACATCGGCTGCTGCTGTCTGTTCCCCTTTTTTATCGGTAAAATGACATACCAGACCGTCATCGCCCTGGCTGATCTCCGACACCATAGCCGAGGTAAACACGGTCACGCCCCGTTTTTTCAGGATCATCGCCAGA
>CAMFFG010000172.1 GCA_945949655.1 uncultured Peptococcaceae bacterium | reverse complement strand
CCGATGATCATGAGCCGCAGCCTGTGGGAAAGGTCCGGTCACTGGGATCACTATCAGGAAAATATGTACTTTACTCAGATCGACGAGGAACCTTATGCCATCAAGCCGATGAACTGCCCGGGCGGCATTCTGCTGTATAACAGCCAGCTGCACAGCTATCGGGAACTGCCGCTGCGCTGGAGCGAGCTGGGGCTGGTACACCGTCATGAATTATCCGGCGCGCTGCACGGTCTGATGCGGGTGCGTGCCTTTACCCAGGATGATGCCCATATCTTTATGCTGCCGGAACAGATCAACGAGGAAGTGAAAGGCGTTATCAAACTGATCGACAGTGTGTATAAAACCTTTGGCTTTACCTATCATGTGGAACTGTCTACCCGTCCGGAGGACTCCATGGGCTCTGACGAGCTGTGGGAACGGGCAACCAATGCGCTGCGGGATGCACTGACCGATCTGAACATGGACTACATTGTCAATGAAGGCGATGGCGCTTTCTATGGTCCGAAGATCGACTTCCATCTGCAGGACTGCCTGGATCGTACCTGGCAGTGCGGGACCATTCAGCTGGACTTCCAGATGCCGGAAAAATTTGATATGTGCTATATCGGCGAAGATGGGGAAAAACATCGTCCGGTTATGGTACACCGCACTGTATTCGGCAGTATCGAACGGTTTATCGGCATCCTGACTGAACATTATGCCGGTGCATTCCCGACTTGGCTGGCTCCGGTACAGGCCACTGTTCTGCCGATCACCGATAAGTTCAATGACTATGCCCGTGAAGTTGCGGCCAAACTGGAAGCTGCCGGCATTCGCGTGGAAGTGGACAGCCGCAATGAAAAGATCGGCTACAAGATCCGGGAAGCACAGATGCAGCGGATCCCGTATATGCTGGTTGTGGGAGAAAAAGAAGCGACCAGCGGCACCGTTGGTCTGCGCAAACGGGGCGAAGGCGATCTGGGCGCTGTCGCTGTAGATCAGCTGGTGAACGATATGGTGGCAGAAATTAAAGAGCGCCGCAATTAAGACCAGTTGTTTCACCGATAAAATATTTTCTTGATTTTCTCAAAAAAACAGTTGACATCTTGAAAAGATCATTGTATTATAAATGAGTTGATGAAATTGAATAGCTGATTTCAAGTAGAAACCATCCGTTTCTCACCTTCCAGCCGGTTGCTGAGTTGGTTCTTCATAAGCATTCAAACATGGTATCCTTGTGTGAACTGTGTTTTCAGGCGGATGGAATCTCCATCCGCTTTTTTATTGTTTCATTTCAGGGAGGGAATTGCAATTAGTAAAGAATTGAGAATTAACGAAGAAATTCGCTGCAAAGAGGTTCGTTTAGTTGATGATGCCGGCCAGCAGCTGGGCGTTATGGCACCGCGCGATGCGGTAAAGATCGCAGCAGAAAAAGGACTGGATCTGGTAGAAGTGGCACCGACCGCTAATCCGCCAGTATGCCGTATCATGGACTATGGAAAATATAAATATGAGCAGAGCAAAAAAGAACGGGAAGCCAAGAAAAATCAGCGGACCATTACCGTAAAAGAAGTGAAGCTCAGACCAAACATTGAAGATCATGACTTCCAGACCAAAGCAAAAAATGCTGCCAAATTCTTAAGCGGCGGGGACAAAGTGAAAGTGACCATCATGTTCCGCGGGAGAGAAATCACCCATCCGGAACTGGGGCAGGAGCTGTGTGAACGCTTTGCCGAAGAATTGAGCAGTGTGGCCAAAGTAGAAAAGGCTGCCAAGGTGGAAGGTAGAAATATGATTATGATCTTGGCTCCGGCCAGAGACTAATACATTGCAGATGAAAAATCAGCAAGTGAGAGGAGGAAATTATCATGCCAAAAATGAAAACTCATAGAGGTGCTGCAAAAAGATTCAGTAAAACAGGTTCTGGTAAAATCAAAAGAAACCATGCTTTTACTAGCCATATTTTAGAAAAGAAATCCCCTAAGAGAAAACGTAACCTGCGTAAATCCGCAATTATGTTTGAAGGCGATGCAAAACGCGTAACAAAATTGATTCCTTACAAATAATAGGTAAGTGCATAGAAGGAGGTTGGACAACCCATGGCAAGAGTAAAACGTGGTGTGAACACACACCGCAGACATAAAAAAATCTTAAGACAGGCAAAAGGTTATTATGGTAACCGTTCTAAAATTTACCGTGTAGCAAACCAGGCTGTAATGCGTTCTTTACAGTATGCTTATGCACACAGAAAACTGCGTAAACGTGATTTCCGCAAACTGTGGATCGCTCGTATCAATGCAGCATGCAGAATGAACAACATGTCCTACAGCAGATTTATCAACGGCTTGAACAAAGCTGGTGTTGAAATCAACCGCAAAGTGCTGGCTGATCTGGCCATCACCGACCCGAAAGCATTCAGCGATCTGGTTGAAGTAGCGAAAAAAGCTTTAGCATAAGCGTGAAAAAAGGATGTTTCAGAAGCCGCAAGGTTTGTGAGATATCCTTTTTTGTTTTTATCGATGATTTGCGTGGATAAAGGAGAAAAGTGATATGCTTTTCAAAGTATTTCTGATTTATCTGCTGGTGATCAATGTAGCTGGATTTGTGATGATGGGCTGGGATAAGGGAAAGGCCCGCAAAGACCAGTGGCGTGTGCCGGAACGGAATTTTTTTATGATCGCGCTGTTGGGCGGCAGTCTGGGCTGCTGGCTTGGGATGCAGAAATTTCATCATAAAACAAAACATCCCGCTTTTGTCGTCGGCATTCCGGTCATTTTTATTCTGCAGGTGATTTTGGCACTGATCCTATACGGGAAGTTTTTCTGGGTCCGCTAGGGATTGCACCGCTTTGCAGTCGATTCAGCGAGAAATTGTTTTTTTTCTGTATTTTTCCGTAAAAATGAAAAGGAATGGTTGACAGGTTCCGGCGGGAATGATATGATAAAAGGCAATTAAACAAAAGAATATGATATGCCTTGTCTAAATAGATAGGGTAGAGGCGCGGGCCTTATCAGTACTGCCGGGGAGATTCAGGAGATTGTGGAACCGGCAGAAAAGGAAGTCCCGCCGAAGTCTGTGTTTGTCCTGCGAATACAGGCTGGGGTTGTATCGAACAGGTACAGGACTGTCAGCGATTGTCGCCCAAGCAGTTGCTGTTGAGCTATCATGTATGGGGATGGGGATTATTCTGTAGCTATAGCTGAAGGGTTTTTTCCCTTTAGCTTTTTTTGTATCAAAACAAGAGTTTCACACATCCCTGCAAAAAAGGAGGAACTGGTTATGATTCGTGTTGGTGTAATGGGTGCATGTGGTCGAATGGGTCGTGAGATCTGCCGGACTGTGGTGGATGATCCGGAACTGGAGCTGGTAGCGGCTTTTGACCGGGAAAATCAGGGTATGGAAATCGGTGCGCTGATTGGTCGTCCGGTGGAAGGCGTGCTGGTGGAAACAGATCTGCAAAAGCTGCTGGCTGAGGCAAAACCGGATGTCATGATTGATTTTACGGTGGCTGACGCCATGCGGGTGAATGTGCCGCAGGTGCTGGAAAAAGGCATTGCAGTGGTGGCTGGAACAACTGGTCTCAGTGCGGAAGAACGGGCTGAAATGGGAAAACTGGCCGAAGCACATCATACCGGGATGTTTCATGCAGCCAATTTTGCCATCGGCGCTGTGCTGATGATGAAATTTGCAGCGGAAGCAGCCAAGTATATGCCTTATGCAGAAGTGATTGAGCTGCATCACGATAAGAAACTGGATGCTCCGTCGGGCACTGCCGTGACTACATTGCAGAAGATTGCAGAAAACCGGACTGCATTCCGACAGGGTATGGAAAACGAATATGAAAAAATCGAAGGGGCCCGCGGCGGCGAGTATGAAGGTATGCGGGTACACAGCGTGCGGCTGGTGCGCTTTGTAGCCAGCCAGGAAGCCAGTTT
>CAMFFG010000171.1 GCA_945949655.1 uncultured Peptococcaceae bacterium | reverse complement strand
TACGAGATCGGGACGGGTGACTGGAGTTCAGACGTGTGCTCTTCCGATCTCCAATCCGCAGACCATTGCCGCCATCAACCGCAATGTGGATTTTGACAGGCTATCCGGTATTGTGAAACAGATCAAACAAGGGGGAAACATCCATCAGCACCTGGATCTGATTGCCGGGCTGCCCTATGAAGATTATGCGTCCTTTGGGCGCTCCTTTAATGATGTGTATGCCTTACAGCCGGAGCAGCTGCAGCTGGGTTTTCTGAAAGTGCTGAAAGGCTCCATGATCCATCAGCGGCAGCATGACTTTGCCATTGTGTATCAGGACCTGGCGCCCTACGAGGTGCTGACCACCCATAAGCTGTCTTATGCCGATACATTGCGGCTCAAGTATGTGGAGGAGATGGTGGAGGTTTACTATAACAGCGGCAAGTTCCTGCACACGCTGGATTATCTGGTGCCGCTGTATGACAGTCCCTTTGCTTTTTTTGAACAGTTGTCGCAGTACTGGGTGGCACAGGGCTATCATTATCAGAATCAGTCCAAACTGGGGCTGTGTGATGTGCTGTGGCAGTTTGTGCAGCAAAATGACCGTGTAGCGCTGCGCCGGTTCCAGTGGCTGCTCAAGTTTGATCTGGCGCTGCATGAAAAGCCCAGAAAACTGCCAGCCTGGCTCACCGCCAGCAATGATGCCGCCTGGCATCAGGCTATTTTTGCTTTTTATTGTTCGGCAGAACAGATCCAGGCCTATTTGCCCCATTATGCCGGCGTGGACAACAAAGTGGCAGCACGGCAGACCCATCTGGAAGTGTTCGGTGATGAAACGCCGACGGCGGTGCTGTTTGACTATGACCATCGGGATCTGCTGGGCAATGCGGCCTGCACGGTGATTCCACTGGACGAACTGCAGCGGCTGGCAGCAGATAGAAAATAAAAATGCATAAAACGATCTCCCAGGCCGTATAGATAGAGCATGGAGAAGGCAGGGAGGTTTTCAGGATGGAAGGGATCAGAGGCTTAGTGGGAAAACGGGTGAAGTACCTGTTACTTGTGATTTTACTGCTGGCGGCAGGTGCCTGCGGTATTTCGCTTGGCATGGAGGCCTGGCAGGAGTGGCGCACACCGCCGGAACAGATTGTGGGAGAGGCGCTGATGTATGCGGTGGAGGCGCCTGCATACAGCTACAGCAGCGAAGCAGTCCGCATTACAGATGGCGAAGAAAAGGTGATCAGCCGTCTGACAGGGCAGAAAAACGGTGAAAATATCCATCTGGCCGGCACCGTTGATGTGGTGGACAGCACGGTAGATGTGTATCAGATCGGGGATGCATTTTACCGGCAGGATATGGTCAGTGGCAGCTGGATGGAGATGACCGGGCAGAATGCCGAGGCCACCGCATATCTTATGCAGGAGATCGATCCGCTGGGCTGCATGGTGTATCAGGCGGCAGCGGAGGTGACAGAGCTGGATAAGGAAAAGGTAAACGGTGTGAAATGTCGCAAATTTCAGGTGCGTGCCAGCGGCGAATCCACCTTTCTGACATCGGCCTGGAAAGAATTTTATTATACGGTGTGGATCGACAAAGAGCGGCGTTTGCAGCAGGCGGAAGTGATTGCCGATGATCATGAAAACAGTGGAGAACAGCTGAAGCTGACGGTGCAGTTTGACTGGAACACGCCGGTGGAAGAGATCCAGGCGCCTGTGTAAGCGGACTTAAGACCGGCATGACGGAGTATTGTCGGAACATCAGATGTGATGTCTGACAATAGATCCGTCATGCTGTTACTGTTTGTGGGCCAGATAGTATTCATCAGCGAAGCGATAGTAAGGACAGTGATAGGTGTTGTAGCTGAGGAAATCCTCCATCTCGTCCTGGTCCAGATCCACTTCACAGATGTAATAGTCCATGAGATCATCATATACATAATGTTCACATTGCTCGCAGTTGGTGGCGGGCTGTTTTTTTGTCACAACGATCACCTTCTTTTGCTCTTATTGTAGTCGATTGTGCAATCTGTGTCCAGAGAAATGATGCACGTATCTTTTCTATTTTCTCGAACTATGGTATAATTTTTTATAGGAACGTGAGAAACCATGCGGTGTTTCTTTAAGGGGAGGGAGTACAGGTGCATCCTGATGTAAAAGAGATCTTATTTGACGAACAGCAGATCGCGGAGCGGGTGGCGCAACTGGGCGCGCAGATCAGCCGGGATTATGCTGGCGAAGAACTGCTGGTGGTGTGTGTGCTGAACGGGGCCATGCCGTTTACTGCCGATCTGCTGCGAAAGCTGGAAGGCAGCATTCTGGTGGACACCATCATTGCATCCAGCTATGGCAGCGGCACTGTCAGCAGCGGAGAAGTGAAGATATCCAAGGACTTAAAAATAGACGTAGCCGGGCGTCATGTACTGCTGGTGGATGATGTGTTTGATACCGGGCTGACCATGAGCCTGCTGGTGGACAATATCAAAGGGCGCGATCCAAAATCGGTAAAAAGCTGTGTGTTTCTGGACAAGCCTTCCCGCCGTCGGGTAAGCTATATGCCTGATTATGTAGGCTATGAGATCCCCGATGCCTTTGTGATCGGTTATGGGCTGGACTACAATGAGCATTACAGAGAGCTGCCCTATGTAGGCATCATCAGACCGGAAGCGGTTAAATAGCTTAGGCGGAATGACAGGAAAAAACTATTGTCAGATTCTGTGGCGATAGGGTAAAATGAAAGTATTCAACCAACAGAGCAGGCATGCAGCACAAAAGCTGCTATTTTATCAAGGCTGGAGGAACGATCTGTGAAAAGTGAAATGATTATCGTATTAGACTTTGGCGGTCAGTATAATCAGCTGATTGCCAGACGGGTCAGAGAATGCAATGTGTATTGTGAAGTGCATCCGTACACCATGTCTCTGGACAAAATAAAAGAAATGAATCCCAAAGGGATCATCTTTACCGGTGGCCCCAACAGTGTTTACGGGGACGATTCTCCCCGCTGCTCCACCGAAATTTTTGAGCTGGGTGTGCCGATCTTAGGCATCTGCTATGGGTCCCAGCTGATGGCCCATCTGCTGGGCGGCCGGGTGGAAACCGCACCAACCAGCGAATATGGCCGCACAGAAGTAACGGTAGACAACAATTCTACATTATTCGGTGATGTATCGGAAAACACCATCTGCTGGATGAGCCATACCGATTACATTGCCGAGGCGCCGGAAGGCTTTGCCATCACCGCCCATACACCGGTATGCCCGGTAGCTGCCATGGAAAACCCGGTGCGCGGTCTGTATGCGACCCAGTTCCATCCGGAAGTGATGCATACCCAGGAAGGGATGAAGATGCTTTCCAACTTTGTGTATAAGGTCTGCGGCTGCAGCGGTGACTGGAAGATGGACTCCTTTGTGGAAACCACCATCGCGCAGATTCGGGAAAAAGTTGGCGACGGCAAGGTGCTGTGCGCATTATCCGGCGGGGTGGATTCCTCGGTAGCTGCCGTTATTTTGGCCAAAGCGGTAGGCAAACAGCTGACCTGCGTGTTTGTGGATCATGGTTTACTGCGCAAAAACGAAGGCGACGAAGTGGAAGCGGTATTTGGTCCCGATGGTCCGTACGACTTAAACTTCATCCGGGTCAATGCGCAGCAGCGGTTTTATGGCAAGCTGGCTGGCGTGACGGAGCCGGAAGAAAAACGGAAGATCATCGGTGAAGAATTTATCCGTGTATTTGAAGAAGAAGCCAAGAAGATCGGCGCTGTGGATTTCCTGGTACAGGGGACCATTTATCCCGACATCATCGAAAGCGGTCTGGGCAAATCGGCCGTGATCAAATCGCACCACAATGTAGGCGGGCTGCCTGATTATGTAGATTTTAAAGAAATCATCGAACCGCTGCGCCTGCTGTTTAAGGATGAAGTGCGCAAAGCCGGACTGGAA
>CAMFFG010000170.1 GCA_945949655.1 uncultured Peptococcaceae bacterium | reverse complement strand
GCATAATGGCCACCGGGATGCCGGTCAGCTGGGAGGCCTTGCGGATGTTGGCAATGCGCGCCGCGTGCTCTTCGTGGGTCCCGTGGGAAAAATTCAGCCGGGCCACGTTCATGCCGTTCTGCAGCAGCTTGACCAGCGTTTCGATGGACTGGCTGGCCGGACCGATGGTGCACACGATTTTTGTTTTCTTGTTCATAAAACCATCCCCCTGTTCTGGTATGATAAAAAGGCTGTCTATCGGGTTTTATATTTCTCCGCAAGGGCAGCGGCCACAGGGGCCGTCACGTATTTCTCAACGCTGCCGCCCAGGCTGGCGATGTTCCGCACCTGGCTGGAGCTGATAAAGGAATGCTCCGCATCGGCAATAAAGAATACCGTTTCCAGCTCATTGCACAGATCCTTGTTAAACAAGGCCATCTGCATTTCGTATTCAAAATCGGACACCACCCGCAGCCCCCGCACCAGAGCGGTGGCGCCGTTTTTGCGGGCAAAATCCACCAGCAGACCGGAAAAGGCCTGCACCTGCACATTATCCAGATGGGCCGTGCTTTGTCTGGCCAGTTCTGTGCGTTCCTCCAGAGAAAATAAGGTGTGTTTGTTGTTATCCACAGCGACACCCACAATGACCTGATCAAATACTCTGGCCGCGCTGGCCAGCACATTCAGATGTCCCCTGGTGATAGGATCAAAGGTCCCCGCATATACCGCTATTTTCATGTGATTCCTCCTGTTTGCTCTCTTTGACAGAGATATTCTCCGCGCCCAGCAGCTGCCCCAGCAGCATAATTAAATCGATATCTGTATTTACCCAGAAATTGTATTCTGCTAACACCATTTTTTTCTCTCTGCTGAAATAAAAATAGACCGGCATGGTTCCCTGATGCTGCCGCAGGATCTGCTTCAGCTTCTGCTGCATCTGCGGTGTTCCTGTTTTCTCGTCAAGCCGCAGATACAGCTTTTTGGGCTGCTTATCGGCTACCTCCCGCAACGAGAGCACCGGTGCAGCCTCCGCCGCTCTGGCTGTGGCCATCTGCCCCGGTGACGGTTCCGCAAGCCCGGCGTTTCCGGTAAACCCGCCTGCAAATTCCGTTGTACCGTTCTTTTTCTGTTCCTCCCACTGGGCGTCGGTGGGAAGCGGCAGGATCTCGTCGGCGGACAGCTTAGAATTGTCCTCCTGGTACAGATAACGCCCCTTGATCAGCACGATGGCATCCTTCTGGATCATCTGGCGATAGTGAACAAAGGTTTTGGGAAACACCAGCATGTCCATACTGCCGGTCAGGTCTTCAAACTGGCAGGTGGCCATGGTATCTCCCTTACGAGTGGTATTGATCTTGAAATTGCTGATCATGCCGCCCACAATGATGCGCTGCTGGTCCTGCTCCTCGGTCAGCTCGGCCAGCGTGACTGAAGCCTTCTCCCGTATCGCATTCTGGTAGGCATCCAGCGGATGGCCGCTGACATACAGCCCCAGGATCTGTTTTTCCATCGCCAGCAGCTCCTGCTGGCTGAATTCGGGCACATCGGGCAGCGCAATGGGCGCATAGCGGGAGGTCAGCCCAGTCTCCTCGGCAAAGTCAAACAGCGAGATCTGTTTGCTCTCCTTGCTGCGGCGGATCTCGTTGCCCTGCTCCAGGCACTGGTCCAGAATATCCAGCAGCTGCCGTTTATTGCCCGCCACCGAATCAAAGGCGCCGCCCTTGATCAGATTTTCGATCATGCGCTTGTTCACCTGGCTCAGATCCACCCGGGCGCAGAAATCCTGCAGCGAGGCAAAGGGCCCGTCGGTATTGCGCAGCTGAATGATGGACTGCATGGCCCCCTTGCCCACGTTTTTCATGGCAGCCAGACCAAAGCGGATGCGGCCGTTGGTAACGGTGAAGGTCTCCTGACTTTCATTGACATCCGGCGTCAGCACGGCAATGCCCATCCGCTTGCACTCGGCAATATAAAAGGACACCCGGTCCGCCGAATCCATAATGCTGGTCAAAAGCGCTGCCATAAATTCCACCGGATAGTGGGCTTTCAGATAGGCCGTCTGGTAGGCCACAATGGCATAGGCCGCGCTGTGGCTCTTGTTAAAGCCGTAGCCGGCAAAATATTCAATGAGTTCAAATACCTTGGCGGCAACAGACCGCTCTATCTGATTTTTTTCCGCACCGTCCATAAAATCCTGCTTCATGGCTGCAATAATTTCCGGTTTTTTCTTACCCATAGCCCGGCGCAGCATATCGGCCTGTCCCAGCGAGAAGCCGGCTAGGTCTCTGGCGATCAGCATGACCTGCTCCTGATACAGAATGACCCCGTAGGTAGGCTTCAGGATCGGTTCCAGCAAGGGGTGCAGGTATTCGATCTCCTTGCGGCCGTGTTTTCGCTCGATCAGATCGTCCACCATGCCGCTTTTTAACGGGCCGGGTCGATACAGTGCCACCATAGCGATGATATCCTCCAGCGTGTTGGGCTGCAGATCCCGCATAATGGCCCGCAGACCGCTGCTTTCCAGCTGGAACACGCCGATGCTGTCACCATCGCACAAGAGCTGATAGGTGGCCTCATCGTCCAGATCCATCTGGTTCAGATCGATGGTCACACCGTGCTGCTCCTGGATCAGATCCACCGCCTTGTTGATCACGGTCAGCGTGCGCAGGCCCAGAAAGTCCATTTTCAGCAGACCGATCTCTTCCACATTTTCCTTGGCAAACTGGGTGATCACACCGCATTCTGCCGACTTCTGCAGAGGCAAGTAGGTATCCAGCGGATCCTTGGAGATCACCACACCGGCTGCATGGGTGCCCGCCTGACGGGGCAGGCCTTCCAGCTTCTGGGCGGTGGCGATCAGCTCGGCGATCTGGGCATCCTCCTCGCAGTAGCCCCGCAGCTCCTGTGAGGCTTTCAGCGCCTTTTCAATGGTGATGCCCAGCTCATTGGGAATGGCCTTGGCCACTTTATTGACTGTGGCAATGGGAATGTTCATCACGCGGCCTACATCCCGGATAGCGCCGCGGGCCGCCATGGTGCCAAAGGTGATGATCTGGCAGACATGATCCTGCCCGTATTTTTCGATGACATAGTCAATGACCTCGCCCCGCCGCTCATAGCAGAAGTCGATATCAATATCAGGCATGCTGACCCGCTCCGGATTCAGAAACCGTTCAAAGAGCAGATCGTACTTCAGCGGGTCAATGTCGGTGATGTGCAGCGCATAGGACACAATGCTGCCCGCCGCCGAACCACGGCCTGGCCCCACATAGATGCCCTTCTCCCGGGCAAAGCGGATAAAATCCCAGACGATCAGAAAATAACCGGAGTAGCCCATCTGCTTGATAATGGACAATTCATAATCCAGCCGATCTTCCACTTCTTTTGTCACCGGGTCGTACCGGGTCTGGATCTCTTTGCGGCACAGCGCCTCAAAATAGCTGTCCAGCGTGTAGCCTTCCGGCACTGCAAAGATAGGCATGTGATTTTCGCCGAAGGTAAAGTCAAAATTGCACTGCTCGGCGATCTTCAGCGTATTGGTCAGCGACTGGGGATAATCGCCCAGCGCCTGCTGCATTTCGTCATAGCTTTTCAGATAAAAATTGTTGCTGTCAAAGCGCATCCGGTTGGTATCCTCCAGCGTCTTGCCGGTCTGGATGCACAGCATCACATCCTGGGTCCTGGCGTCCTCGGCATAGACATAGTGGTTATCGTTGGTGGCCACCAGCGGGATATCCAGCTCCCGGCTCAGGAGATCCAGATGATAATTGACCTGCAGCTGTTCCGGAATACCGTGGTTCTGCACTTCAAAGTAATAGTTTTCGGCGCCAAAGGTTTCCCGGTACCATAGCGCCGCCTCCCGGGCCCCGTCCAGATCGTCATGCAGGATCTTCTGGGCCACCTCGCCGGCAATACAGCCCGATAACGCGATCAGCCCCTCATGATACTGG
>CAMFFG010000169.1 GCA_945949655.1 uncultured Peptococcaceae bacterium | reverse complement strand
AGCCAGATTGCCGCATTGTTCCTGTGGGCTGTGTGCTGACCATGGTGGGGACCGGCTCTGAGATGAATGCCGGCGCGGTGATCACCAATCAGGAAACAAAACAGAAAATCGGCCATGTGTTTGCCGGTGAAGCTGTTATGCCCAAGTTTTCTATTCTGAATCCGGCTTATACGCTGACCCTGCCCCATTACCAGATGGTTTCCGGCATTTATGATATTTTTAATCATATTTGTGAGCAGTATTTTTCTGATACCGATGACAACACCAGCGACTACATCAGCGAAGGGTTGATGCGTTCTCTGCTTCATGCCAGCCGGATTGCCAATCGGGACCCGCAGAATTATGAGGCCAGAAGCAATATTATGTGGACGGCCACATGGGCGCTGAATACGCTGGTGGCCTGTGGCAAATCCGCCGACTGGATGGTGCATATGCTGGGTCAGGCTGTGGGCGGATACACCGACGCTGCGCACGGGATGACGCTTTCTGCTGTTTCTCTGCCTTATTACCGGCATATTATGCCGTATGGACTGGAAAAGTTCAAGCGTTTTGCCATCCAGGTATGGGATGTAACGCCGGAAGGCAAGACAGACCAGCAGATCGCAGAGGAAGGGCTGGCCGCTATGGAAAGCTGGATGAACGAGTTAGGGTTAGTCATGAACATTTCCCAGCTGGGTGCTACCGAAGATATGAGAGAAGGCATTGCCGATGTGACGCTGGTTATGCCCGGTGGATATAAAGTGCTGCAGCGGGAGGAAATTGTAAATATTCTGAGAGAAAGTCTGGCATAGAGATTACAGTGGGATTGGGGGATTTCTTGTTACGCTTCCGATGTACAGGAGGCAAGGCACGGTGCAAAACAGAGCGTGAAGGAGCAGTTCTTACTGGTTCGTCTTTTCAGAAGCGGAATTGACATTCTGTTATATGTCAAATAAAATATAAGTGATATGAAACAGCGCAAGGAACTATGTACAGACAGGATTCCGCATACGATTCAGAAAAGGGGAACAATTATGGCATTTTATTTGGTAGATTACGAAAATGTAAATATAGATGGTATGCTGGGTGTAGAACAGCTGGCGGCGACAGACGAGGTGATCGTGTTTTACAGCGAGCATGCAGATCGCCTGACGTTTGATCTGCATCAGCGCATCAATGCATCTGATGCGCAGGTGAGCTATGTGAAGGTAGGCTCCTGCAAAAAGAATGCGTTGGATTTTCAGCTGGTGACATATCTGGGTTATCTGATCGCCCAGCATCCCGGCGACATTTTTTATATTATCAGCCGTGATACCGGTTTTCAGAGTGTGCTGAAATTCTGGAGTGAAAAGCAGATCTGCGTGGTGCAGACCGATGATCTGCAGCAGACTGCAGTGCAGAGTACACCCGATGGGTCGGAAGATACCCTGGAGCAGCAGGTAAAACAATTATTTTCCGATGCCAACACAGCCGCCATTGTGCTGGATTGTCTGCGCAACAGCAGCAGCCGACAGGATCTGCACAACCGGCTGGCAGCGCAGCTGCGGCATGACGGAGTAGGCAGCATTTATCAGAAAGTAAAGCAATTGCTGTAAGAGGTTGATAGATGAGTAGTTACAAATTACAGCTTAGATTACGGTTATAGTAAGCTGTGATCGAAGAAAGCCATAAAAAAGCGGTCCCGCCATAAAACGGGACCGCTTTTTGTAATTTTTACAGTGCTTTGATATCGGCTACCAGTGCAGCGACTTCCTGCGGCTGGGTGCTCCAGCTGGTACAGAACCGGATGCAGCTGTGGGTGTCATCCACTTTGTGGTCAAATTCAAAAATATAATGCTGCGCCAGTTTTTCCATCTGGCTGTTTTCTACCACAACAAACTGCTGGTTGGTAAAGCTCTCGAGAAAAGCGGGAATTCCTTTTTCCTGAAAGGCCTGCTTGATCTGCATTGCGTACTGGTCGGCCTGCCGGGTGATGTCAAAATAAAGGCCATCCCGGAACAGGGTATAAAACTGCAGGCCCAGGAGCCAGCCTTTGGCCAGCATAGCGCCGTTCTGTTTCATATAGCTGCGAAAATCGGGCTGCAGTACCGGATTGGTGATGACCAGCGCTTCGCCGAACAGGGCGCCGCATTTGGTACCGCCAATATAAAATACATCGCAGAGATGGGCGATATCGCGCAGCGTAACATCAGCCCGGGGCGAGCCAAGCCCGTAACCCATGCGGGCGCCATCGATAAACAGGTACAGGTCATACGTTCTGCATACCTGGCTGATGGCCTCCAGCTCCTGTCTGGAATAGAGGGTGCCGTATTCGGTTGGAAAAGAGAGATACACCAGTTTGGGCTGGGTGATATGCTCCTGCACACAGCTGGTGCGGTATGCTTCGGCCTGGGCTGCGATCTGCCCGGCAGTGATTTTGCCATCCACAGAGGGCAGCGCCTGAATTTTATGGCCAGTGTTTTCCACGGCCCCAGTCTCATGCACCTGAATGTGTCCGCTGTCGGCGCAGATCACGCTCTGGTAGGGGCGCAGCGCAGCGGCGATAACGGTGTAGTTGACCTGTGTGCCGCCGATGAGAAAATGAATGGCGGCTTCCGGACGGTCCAGATGTTTTTTGATTTCTGCTGCTGCCTTTTCGCACCAGTCATCCAGCCCGTAGCCGCCGTAGCTTTCGGTGTTGGTCTGCATCAGGGCTTCCAGAATTTTAGGGTGGGCACCGTTATGGTAATCGTTATTAAAGCGTATCATATTTTTTATGCTCCTTTTAGGCTGTGATGCTGCTACAAAAAGAAAACCGATAAATGGAAGCGACTCTCCCGATTTATCGGTTTCCCGTGCAGTACAAAAATGTGTAATCAGCCCTGCTCAATAATTTTTACAGCCAGTTCCACATGTACATCCGGATGCAGTTTCACCAGCGGACGATAGGTGCCCAGGGTTTTGATGTTTTCTTCCAGGTTGATCTTGCGTTTATCAATTTTGATGCCAGTGGATTTTTCCAGCTGTTCCGCAATTTCTTTGTTGGTGACAGCGCCAAACAGCTTGCCGCCAGCACCACATTTGGTCTGGATGGTAACGGTGGTATTTTTTAGTTTTTCGCCAAGAGCCACAGCTTCCGCTTTCAGTTCAGCAGCTTTTTCGGCACGGATTTTTTCCTGGCGCTGTAATTCTTTCATATTGGCAGGGGTAGCTTCCACAGCCAGTTTCTTTGGAAACAGATAGTTGCGTGCGTACCCTTCTTTGGCTTCTAATACCTGATCTTTTTTGCCGACCTTCGGCACATCCTGTAATAAAATAACTTTCATGCGTCATTCCTCCTGTCCTTATTTTACCTTCTTATTATCCACCCTTAGCTTGCGGAAGTCAAACAATAAATCTGCCAGCCCCAATAAAACGCAGGCGATCAAAAAGCCGGTAAAGAAAAACAGCACAAACACCACACCCAGCACTTTCATGGCGGTGGACATCTGGCTGAACTGGAACCAGTAACTGCCCAGAGCCAGACCGTCCAGAAACAGCAATGCGCCGCAGACGATCAGGAAGTTCAAAGCCAGAATATTGATCCAGCTGATGTTGATGTAATCTCCGGCCAGCCACAAGGCCCACACAGCAATCAGTACCCATACGAAAGAACCGGGCAGCACCCATTTCTGAAAGTTCTGAATGCGTGGGATGCGAATCTTCACCCGTTTTAAGATCTGGATGGTTAAAACATAAGTAATGACTGCCATAATAGAACGGCTGATGATCATCATGGCTGGCATTAACCGCAGCGCCATATCCATGGTCTGCATCAGCATTTCTGTTACCTGATTCTGAGTAAGCCCCTGCTGCTGCAGCATGTCGGTCATACCGGTACTTTCGTACATTTCCAGCATGTCTGCTCTGTAAGAATCCAGATAGGATGCAATACCTTCCGGTGTAAAGCCCATCAGGGCCAGATTGATCAGCAGCATGGCCAGCGCAGAGCATACT
>CAMFFG010000168.1 GCA_945949655.1 uncultured Peptococcaceae bacterium | reverse complement strand
ATTTCTTAGAAGCTTTTTTAAAGCCTTTTCATCCATATCGTCAGTAGGTTGTTTAAACAGTATAGGTAACTCCTTTACTACTGTTTCATAATTTATCCAATAACCTATATCTTGTTGTTCTTCTATTAGTTCTACTTCTTTATTTAAAATCATTGTTGTTCTGTATATATCATCAAACAACCATCTATCACAATTGTTTTCATCGCAATATGTATAATTGCCATTACAGAACTCATACTGCTCTCCTTCAAATATTATAATTTCTGGTACTTCTTCTCCGTTTTGCTATCTTATTTAATAAATCAATTACACGAATTTTATTCATTTTCAAACCTCCATATAAAACCGTTTGCAGTTTTTCTTTTCCCATTACAACACATATTAATATTTGCAGGATTATATCCAAACTGCTTAGGCTCATAACTATTTTTCCATCTATGTACTACTTGTCCACTTTTATCTATTTGTAAAACTGGTTTACTTTTTAATCTTGGTTGTTTTAATCCTAATCTATATGCTTCTTTTTCGTTATGCCCATAAGTACACCATTCGAGATTATCTAATGAATTATTTAAAATATTCCCATCTATATGGTTTATACAAGGTAAATTTTCTTTACTTGGTTTAAAGTTTTCCATCAACAATCTATGTAATGGTCTTAAATAAGGTTTTCCAAATCTCATTAATGTATATACTAAATAACCTTGTTGGTTCTTATGACTTTTTAATATTTTTTCTTTTGTACCTTTATAAGTTCTTATACTCTTAACTTCTCCAAATTCATTTATAAAATAACCTTCAAAACCTTTTATTGGTTTCCATTCAATTACTTTCATTCTTTTATACCTTCTTTCTTAAAATCCTTACACTCCTGCATAAACCAATAATTCTTAGTTAAATCAAATTTATAATGTACACAATTCCTTTTACATTCTTCTCTTTTAGAACATTCGTTGTTTATACAATATGTTGTATCTGTTTTTGCTTCTTCCATTTAGTTCCACCCCAATTCTTTAATCCATTTATAACCTAAATTGACTAAACAACCGAAATCATACCAATCAATATTTGGACTAAAATTACCATACGTTTGCAAATACCAATAACCTTCATCTTCTTCATAATGAAATACTGCAATTCCCCATTTATGACTAAAATCTTTTGCCCATTGATGTATCATTATGTATTTGTTTCTTCCTTCACATAATGCAATATCTAAATTATTTATTTTATGATAATATTTTTTCTAACATGTTAAAATTCGGCGCTGCGCACCACCCGCGGGAATGCGATCACGTCCCGGATGTTGCCCATACCGCTCAGATACATGATGAGCCGCTCAAACCCCAGCCCAAAGCCGGCATGACGGGTACCGCCGTATTTGCGCAGATCAGTGTACCACCAGTAATCCGCTGCATCCAGATGCAGCTCCTGCATGCGTTTTTCCAGCACATCCAGCCGCTCTTCACGCTGGCTGCCGCCGATGATCTCCCCGATGCCCGGCACCAGTAAATCCATAGCTGCAACGGTTTTGCCGTCCTCATTCAGGCGCATATAAAAGGCTTTGATCTCCTTCGGATAATCGGTGACAAACACCGGCTTTTTAAAATGCTGCTCGGTCAGATACCGTTCATGCTCAGTCTGCAGATCAATGCCCCATTCCACCGGATAGACAAATTCCACATCAGCCTGCTTTAGAATCTCGATCGCCTCCGTGTAGGTCACCCGGCCGAAATCCGAATTCACAATATGCTGCAGCCGTTCCAAAAGGCCTGAATCCACATACTGATTGAAAAATGCCATTTCCTCCGGCAGCCGTTCCAGCGCCGCAGTGATCAGGTATTTCATCATATCCTCCGCCAGCTGCATATTCTGCTCCAGATCGGCGAAAGCCATCTCCGGCTCCAGCATCCAGAACTCGGCAGCATGCCGGGCTGTATTGGAGTTTTCTGCCCGGAAGGTAGGTCCAAAGGTATATACCTTGCCGAATGCCATGGCAAAGGCCTCGGCATTGAGCTGACCGCTCACAGTCAGATTGGCCGCCTTGCCAAAAAAATCCTGGCTGTAATCCACATTCCCTTCGGCATCCAGCGGCAGCTGATTCAGATCCATCGTTGTCAGCTGAAACATCTCGCCTGCCCCTTCGCAGTCGCTGGCTGTGATGATGGGTGTATGGACATAAACAAAGCCCCGCTCCTGAAAATACTGGTGGATGGCGTAGGCCAGCACTGAGCGCAGCCGGAATACAGCCGAAAAGGTATTGGTGCGCGGACGCAGATGGGCGATGGTGCGCAGATACTCAAAGCTGTGCCGTTTTTTCTGCAGCGGATAATCGGAAGGACAGCTGCCCTCCACCACCATCTCACTGGCTTTCAGCTCAAAGGCCTGCCCGCTGCCCGGCGAGGCCACCAGGGTTCCCTTTACCAGCAGCGCCGTGCTGATGCCCAGCCTGCTGATTGCCTCAAAATTGGGCAGATCCGCTTCAAATACGATCTGCAGGTTACGAAAAAAACTGCCGTCGTTCAGTTCAATAAAGCCAAAATTTTTCGAGGCGCGAATGTTGCGCACCCAGCCTGCCACTTCTATCTCCTGCTCCAGAAATTGCTCCGGCGCACGGAAAATCTGTTTCAGTTCTACCATATCATACGACCTCCAGCAAACAATCTCCCGTCTGCACGAAAAAATCAAAACGGAATCAATAGCATGATTCCCCAAATTAATCAGCTTATATCTTTCGTATTATCCATATTGTACGCTATTTTTATGTTTCATGTCAAACCATTAGGCTACTTTTTACATAAAAGAAGTTTTATTTTATAATTTTTTTCTTTCGCATAGTATAAAAGTCCTCTTTTTTCAGACTTAGCCCCCAGCTTCTGTGCGCTCCGGCGCAAAATCATGCCCTTCGCCGCCAGGTCACATAGCAGTATGCCGGCGTTCCGGCATAACACTCCCGCTCTGTTTCCACAAAAAGAGACCGGTCCACTGCAGGAAACCAGGTATCCCCCTGCGGCGCCGCATCGATCAATGTCAGATCCAGCTGATCGGCCATTGGCAGTGCCTGCTGGTACAGCATCGCGCCGCCGATGATAAAAATTTCCGCCCCATCAGCCAGCGCCAGCCCTTCCTCCAGCGATGCCGCCACCGAGCAGCCGGCCAGCTCCGGCAAGGTGGTGCTGATCACAATATTCTGCCGCCCTGGCAGAGGGCCGCCAATGCTCTCATAGGTGCGCCGTCCCATGATGATCGTGTGGCCCATGGTCAACGCCTTAAAATGCTGCAGATCGGCGGGAAGATGCCAGGGCATTGTACCATTATAGCCGATGACGCCATTGCGGGCCACCGCAGCGATCAGATGTATCATACAGGATCCGGCTCCTTTCGCAGCTGTGCCAGCATATTGCGGGCAAACACTTCCGCCCGCTGGTCGATATCCGCAATTTTATTAATGCTGAAGGGATCATTGGCCGTGGCCAAGAGCGCAAATCTGGCCGGCAAAAGAAAGGTCTTGTTCATGTTCAGCGCTCCCAGGATCTGTTTTGCTACGATATCACCGCCGCTGTAACCGGACCCCACCAGACAGAACACCGCCTTCTCATAAAACCGCACCTGGCTGAACAGCGCTGTCAGCCGATTGATAAAGGCAGACAGATTGGCGCTGACGGCATCATTATAATTGGGACAAAGCACAATCAGCGCATCACAGTTCAGAATGGCCGGGTATACCTCCTCCACGATCACACCGCCGTAAAAACAGCTGCAGGTCTCACCAAAATGCCGGCAGGTCTGATAAGGGCAGCCGTTACAGTCCACCACACTGCCGTTGTGCAGCGAGATCTCCTGTATACTGCAATCCGCTTCCAGATGCTGCTTCACCTTGCGCCACCGCGTCAGCGTATTGGAGGTGGCCCGGTTGCTGGCGTGCACGGCTAAAATCTGCGGTCTGCGGTGCAAGGGCAGCCGTAAGGCCAG
>CAMFFG010000167.1 GCA_945949655.1 uncultured Peptococcaceae bacterium | reverse complement strand
TTATGTAAAGGATGTAAAGTACGATGGAGATCTGGATTTTGAATCCATCTACAACCAGGTGCGCTCGGCCGGAGAGCGGGAAGCGTGGTATCAGATGGCAGGAGAAATCAGAAAGGATATCGTGGTGCGGCTTCTGATTGCCACCTCTCTGGCCAGTCCGCTGATCGAGCGGGTGGGGGCGCTGCCCTTTGTGTTTCATCTATGGGGCACTACCAGCTTTGGCAAAACCGTCAGCCTGATGGTTGCCATGAGCGTATGGGGGAATCCGGAAAGCGGATGCCTGACCCGCAGCATGAATATGACGCAGAATGCCATGGCCCGCACGGCCAGCTTTTTATACAATCTGCCCTTTGGCGCCGATGAGCTGCAGCAGATCCGCAGCCGTTGGGACAACTTTGACAATCTGATCATGTATCTTACAGAAGGAATCGACAAAGGCCGGGCCAAGGCAAAAGGCGGTATCGAGGAGTTAAAGACCTGGCGCAACTGCTTCATCTTTACCGGGGAAGAACCGATCACCAAAGATAATTCCGGCGGCGGCACCAAAAACCGGGTCATTGAGGTGGAAGTGACAAAGCCTATTTATGAATCGGGCTACATGGTGGCCAACACTGTGCGGGAGAATTACGGCTGGGCCGGAAAAGAGTTTATTGACTTTGTGAAGCAGATCAGCGTGGAGGAATTGCGGATCAGGTACAAGCGGATTTTTGATGAGATCATGCAGAAATGCGACACCACAGACAAGCAGGCTTACAGCATGGCGCTGATCCTGCTGGCTGATGATCTGTCCTGTAGCTGCATTTTTCCGGAGGATACGCCGATCCGGGTGGAGCAGGTCAGCAAATATCTGCACAGCAATAAGGCGGTAGATGTGTCGGAGCGGGCTTATGAGTGGGTGATCAGCTGGATCGCAGTCAATAAGAATCGGTTCGATGAGAACCAGACCGGCGAAATATGGGGAAAGGTGATTGGCGAGTATGTCTATGTCATCAAAGAAATTCTGGTTGAACACCTGCGGAAAAATGGATTTGAATATAGTGCTGTGATTCGTAAATGGGCAGAAAATGGCCATATTGCAGTAAGTAGTGAAAATAAATTTACGCATCAGGTGAGAATGATGGGTTCTAAACCTAGATGTGTAAAAATCAATATTGATTCTGTGAATGGTCTTGGCGTAGAAGTAGACGAAAATCCTCCGGAAGAATTTATTCAGCCGGAAATAAAATTTTAAATGTCTCACGCAGATTTTTTTGGTGAGACAATAGGTGAGACATAAAAATGGCTTAATGAATATGGTTTATATATATATGTCTCACTTGTCTTACTGTCTCACTTCTATATATATCTATATGGGGGAAATTTTTTTGATGATGTAATTTTCTTTTTTATAAAAATAGTGATCCCTATAGTGATTTTAGGTGAGACAGTGAGACATGGGCGCAAGACGGCTTAACAAATAGGGTTTCCTGTCTCACTAAGTGTCCCAGGAAAGAGTGAGACAGAAAGAAAGCTGGTGAATATTTTGAAATCAAACAAACAACTAGGCAGTGACTATGAACAGACAGTCTGCCAGGCCCTGGCGGCAGAAGGCTACTGGGTGCACAACTTTGCCAACCGGCAGAATGGTCAGCCTATGGACATCATTGCCGTAAGAGATAATAGAGCTGTGCTGATCGATGCCAAAGTGTGCAGTGACGGAAAATTCAGAACAAGCCGCATCGAGGAGAATCAGGTGCTGTCTATGAAAAAATGGTTTTCCTGCGGTAATACCACGGCAATGCTGTGGATCTCCATGCCAGACGATATACAATACCTGCTGCCGATCATGGATGCAGACCATCTGGACAGGATCCTGCAGAAAAGCGTATTAACCGCGGATGATCTGCGGCAGATGGGCTATGCGATAGAAAGGAGCGTGTAGAATATTGCGAATCCTGGAGAGCAGTGAGGTAACAATTTACGACCCTACCGATGAAGTAGTGTTCTATTGCATGGAACACTTTACCGTGAAAAATCCGGAGTATGCCCGGCGGCTCCGGATGAATAAATGGCTGGGCGATACGCCGGAATATTTGGATCTGTATAAAAAGCGGGGCGATCATCTGATTTTGCCCTTTGGAGCCTATAAAGGATTAGAAAATTATCTCTGGATGAATGATCTGCTGGATTATGTTGATCTCATTGAAAAGGACTTCGCCTTTCATGATCCGGTGGATTATCAGGCAGAGGTGCCGCTCTATGATTATCAGACAATGGCTGTCTGCAGGATGTTGCAGAAAGGCTATGGTATTCTGCAGTCTCCGGCCGGATCTGGAAAAACGCAGATGGGCGTTGCCATGATCCTGCAGAGAAAGAAAAAAGCGTTGTGGATCACTCACACAAATGACTTACTGACGCAGAGTTACAATCGGGCCGCTCAGTATGTCGATAAAAAGCTGCTGGGTAAGATTGCCGGCGGCAAAGTGCACATCGGCAGCGGTATCACCTTTGCTACGGTACAGACTTTGGCCAATCTGGATCTGAGCCAGTATAAGTACGAGTGGGATATGATCGTGGTGGATGAGTGCCACCGCTGCGCAGGCACACCGGCCAGCTACAGCCAGTTTGCAAAAGTGCTGAACAGCCTAGCTGCAAGTGAGAAATACGGCTTATCTGCTACGGTACATCGGGCAGACGGCATGATAAAAGCGACCTTCGCCCTTTTGGGCGGCATTGGCTACAGCGTTCCGGAGGAGGCCACAGCGGGAAAGGTGCTGCAGGTGCGTGTTCTCAGACGGGATACGGAGATCAGAATAAATGCAAGCTGCCAGGACACGGACGGAACCCTGCTCTATGACAGGCTGCTGCAGTATCTTACCGGCAGCACGGCCAGAAACCGGCTGATCTTGGCGGACCTTGTGCAAAATGCAGAACATTACAACCTAATCCTCTCTGACAGGCTGGACCATCTTCGAGTGTTGTACGAGGCGCTGCCTTATTCCTTACAGCGTCAGGCCGTTATGATCACCGGAACCAGCAATGCAAAATTCCGGGAGCAGGCCATGGAAGATATGCGCTCCGGAAAGAAACGATATCTGTTTGCATCATACCGGCTGGCCAAAGAGGGATTGGATATTCCAAGACTGGACAGGCTGTACCTGACAACACCGCAGAAGGATTATGCCATCATCGTGCAGGCCGTTGGTCGTATCGCTCGATGCTTTGAAGGCAAGGCCGAGCCAGTGGTTTATGACTATGTGGATGATATCGCTTTCTGCAAAAATCAGTATAAGAAGCGCTGCGCAAGTTACCGGAAAATTCATTGTATTTTGTGAGGTGAACAATATGGGACACTGTCTTGCCTATAAAGCGCAGGCGTGCAATCATTTTAAGGGCGAGAGAGCCACAGTAAAATGCTGCCGGGAATGTTCCTGCTACAATGGCTGCATGCTATCAAAATGCTTGAACAATCCAGAACATTGCGGAAAATATGAATTAGAAAAAGTAGTGAAGGTATACGGCAAAAACAAGAGGGGGACTGGAATATGATTGAATTGTTTGACGGTTATGTCATTGGCGCCGACAGCCGGCAGTTTATCCTGAAAAAGAAAACCAGCTCGGTAGATAAAAACGGAAAACCGATTTACAGGGAGTTGAGTTATCACAAAACAGTAGAAGGTGTCATCCGCGCGTTGTGGTTCGTTCTGACTAGGGAACAGGCACAGGCGAATAGACTAACCCTAAAAGAAGCGTATGAGCAATTTAAAACGCTCACAGAGCACATGGAAAATTTAAAGCTGAAAGAGGAGGAATGAATCATGAAGTTTGATAAGTTTGTGAAGAATACAGGAACCTTGGGCGCAATTGTAGAATATGGAGGGCAGAAATATCTCTGCTCTGGTCCGATGATCGCACGGATCCCAGAAGGCATTACCGGTCTGGTGTGCGCTTTAGCTACAGAATTGCCGGAACGGTTGCGGGTCATTCTGGAAGAAAGCGAG
>CAMFFG010000166.1 GCA_945949655.1 uncultured Peptococcaceae bacterium | reverse complement strand
TTACATTTGGCATCCGGCCTGGTTCTATAAATTTTTTGGTTAATTGCGGGTCCATCCCATCTACACCAAGAACCAGAATTTTTTCCGATAACGCTTTTCTTTCCATTCGTCATTCCTCCTTAAATAAGTTTTATTATTTCCCATATACTTATTGTACTCATTAGTTCAATTTATGTGTAGCAAGACAATCTTTATCGCCCATTCGTATATACAAGTATTTCTTGTACTATTATGTAGTTTCTAAGCAAAATAAAAGGCTGTTGCAATATACCTAATATCAGCTATACTGCAACAGCCTTTTGAAATCATTTGTTTAACTTTCCAACAATATTCTGGTATCCTGCAAAAACTGCGCAATGTCTCGAATCATTTCTTCCTCTGCGCGATCTCTACAAAACAAAATTCCCACAGTTCCTCCATTTTTATTTTGATCTAATTCAACACGGCGAATACGACCTTTGTACTCATCAAATACTTTGTCTCTTTTTCCTATTATTCCAATGGCTAAATCTTCAGCTACCATCCCCTGTATTACATGATCAGATTTCATCATAACGAGATCTAATTTATCTCTGTTCTCTATGCCTTGTGTCAAAAATTCCTCTTCATAGTCATTCATCTCGTTAATAACCATCCTTGAATTTTCCAGTTGAGAAAATGAAATCTTCTTTTGTTTCGCCAATTTTTGTTTTTTATTAACCAAAACAAAAAGTTGAAGCTTTTCCAACTCTAAAAAAGTTAAATCTGGATGCGCCAATAAAAAGTTATCAGTATCTCCTTTAATGCTGACCACCGCCAGATCAATGTTGCGTTGTACTAATAGCTCTGCCGCTTCCGTATCATAGGCACTTACCATCTGGATTTTGCTGTTAGGATATTTTCTTTTTACATAATTCAGCACTTTCATATAATACTCAGACTCCATATAGGGTGCAATTCCGATGGCAATCTGTTTTTCGGCAGATTCTTCTTTCTGCAGATTCCGCAAAAGATTCTCATAGATAAAACAGATCTCACTGGCAGCCTCCTGCACCTTTTCACCCGCTGCCGTCAATGTAACACCTTTCTTGCCGCGCTCAAGCAATACCATACCCAGCTCCTGTTCCATCGCAGCCATAGACTGGCTCAAGGCCTGCTGTGAGATATTGATTTTTTCACTGGCCCGTTTGATAGAGCCTGCTCTTGCCACTTCCAAAAAATACCCTAGCCGCTCAATCTGCATACTCTGTCGCCTCCAACTGATCCTGTAGAAATTGCTGCCTATATCACCTTTTACTACGCACCATAAAATAAACAGGAAGTTTGTTTAGCAACAGTATAGCAGATTCTTATTCTATTTTCTACACTATAAGCACCCGCTGGAAACATTCAACCGCCAGCGGATAGAAAATGCAACCGAAACTGCTGCTGATATTGACGGCAGGCTTCTGCTTCCCCGGTAAAGGAAACCAGTGTACGGGGAATTTTTAAGGCTGCGTCGGGCTGGATCAGTGGATCCAGTATGATGGTACAGCCCTGCGCCGCATATACGCCTTCCTGTACTGCGGAAAGCTGCAGTTCTTCTTCCAGATATGCTACAATGCGCTGTCGCGCCATACCGCTGTTGATCTGCAATGTTGTCATGTCACGCCTCCACTCCTCAGTAGCACACATGTTACGCGCACATACTCTGTCTCGTCTGCACCGCACCAGCCAAACCGCCTGTACTCGGCAAAGAAAAAGCCATTTCCAGAAAAATAATTCCGGGAATGGCTTTCCGTTGTACAAAAATCAGCCCTGGGTATAACGGGAAAGAAACTGTTTGGTCCGTTCCTCCCGCGGTGCATCGATGACCTGTCTGGCTTCTCCCTGCTCTACCACCAGGCCGCCATCCATAAAGATGATCTGATCTGCCACATCACGGGCAAATGCCATTTCATGGGTAACGATGATCATCGTCGTCTTCTGCTGCGCCAGGCTGCGGATCACTTTCAGCACTTCGCCGGTCAGCTCCGGATCCAGTGCCGAAGTCGGTTCATCGAAGCACAGAATATCCGGTTTCAGCGCCAGTGCTCTGGCAATGGCCACACGCTGCTGCTGCCCGCCGGATAACTGGTGGGGATAATGATCCATACGGTCCGACAGACCCATCTGCGCCAGCAGCTCTTTGCCGTGCGCCTCGATGTCTGCATAAAGCTGCTTTTTCTTTTGCTTAAAATCCGGTCTTTCTTTGGCCAGCAGCTGTTCCGCCAATGTTACATTTTCCAGCGCAGTATACTGCGGGAACAGATTAAAGGATTGAAATACCATGCCAAAATGCAGCCGTTTGGTGCGCAGATTTTTTCCCTGTTCACTGACTGGCCAGCCGGCATCGAATAAGGTTTCTCCTTTTACGGATATGGTTCCCTGATTGGGTGTCTCCAGAAAGTTCAGGCAACGCAGCAGTGTTGTTTTTCCGGAGCCGGAGGAACCAATGATGGCCAGCGTATTGCCTTCATCCAGGGAAAAGCTGACATCCCGCAATACTTGCGTATTGCCAAAATGTTTTTCGATATTCTTTACCTCTAAAATTGCCATACCGGTCTCCCTCCTTATCTAAAATAATCCAGCCTGCGTTCAATATAGTTGAACAGCAATGTCAGAATGCCTACAAAAATCAGATAGAATACACCTGTGTAGAATAATGGCCAGGTGATCCCTGCCGATTTCATAAACGAATAGCCGGTGAATGTCAGTTCATAGGCAGCAATGATGCGAGCCAGCGAGGTATCCTTTACCAGTGTGATAATCTCGTTGGACATGGGCGGTACGACCCGCTTCACCATCTGCAACAGTGTGATCTTGAAAAAGATCTGACTTTTGGTCATGCCCAGTACCTGTCCAGCTTCCCGCTGCCCGGCCGGCACACCTTCGATCCCGCCCCGGAAGATAACCGAAAAATAGCAGGCGTAGTTGATGGTAAACGCCACCACCGTCGCAGTAATACGTCCGGTCTCATCGCCGCTCCAGATATTGTGCCCCAGCCACAGACCTGGGCCGTAAAAAATGATGATCAGCTGCAGCATCAGCGGCGTGCCGCGAATGATCCAGACAATAATCTGAATCAGATAACTGAGCGGTTTGCATTTGCTGATGGTGCCCAGCGCCAGAATCAACCCCAGCGGCAGAGCAAACACCAGCGTCAGGATAAAAATCTGGAATGTGGTCGCCAAACCACCCAGCAGCGCTTGTGTTACGGTCCAAAACATAAGAAAAACTCCCTTGCTTGATATGTATCTCCAAATCTATGTACAATCTGCACGCCATAAAACACAAAGAAAGGCTGCCGCCCCCGGGAGAACTCCCCCGGAGCGACAGTCTCTTTCTGTTATATTTGCCTGTCGGCAGATTTTTTATTCAGCAGGTACAACGATTACCTGTGCGTTGTTGCAGTATGCATTGGTGCATTCCATAGCTTCTGTCACTTCAGTGGTCAGTGTCATGCCGTTCCATACCACGTCACTGTTTTTGGAATTCAGTTCCATGATTTTGTTATCCCAGTCGATTTCTACAAACTGTACTTCCACGCCCAGTTTTTCTGCAACTTTGCGGGCCATGTCAGCATCAAAACCGATCCACTGACCGGATTCGTCTTTGTAATCCATTGGAGCAAAATCAGTGATCCCGACAACCAGAGTACCTTTTTCCTGAATATAAGCAACATCGCTATCGGCTTCTGCAGCAACAAATTCGGTAGCTGGCTGTTCAACCAGAGCTTCCTGTACACCATAAGTGGTTGCGATTTCCACCATAGAGCCGTCAGCATAGGATTCTGCCAGCACTGCGTTGATGAAAGACGCCAAATCGGAGCCTTTCCGGCAGCCAACACCATATTCTTCTGTCGTCAGAGCATCGGTATAAATCAGATCAGGATAACTTGTACCTTCGCCGATCATTGCACCAGCCATCAGGAGGTCAATGATGGCACCGTCAGATGTACCGGAAGCAACTTCCATCAGTGCATCG
>CAMFFG010000165.1 GCA_945949655.1 uncultured Peptococcaceae bacterium | reverse complement strand
CTCTTCCGATCTGGTGGCAGATATTATTGTGGATGCGGCCCAATAAAGAAGTTGGGGTTGCAAACAGACAACATAACGTAAACAATGCTCGCGTCAGCGCCATTGGCTGGAATTGTTTCCGGCGGATGGCGCTGATTTTTTGTGTATCCCGCAAATATCTGGAAGGATTTACCGCTCACATCGCGAAAAAGAAACTATCTGGAATTTAAAGGAAGTGATTGCTTTGGATTGGAAGATGGAAAAAGATGCACTGACCATTTATCCGCAGGGAGATCTGGATCTGGTGTCATCCAGAAAAGTCAAAGAGACACTGGATTCGATCCTGTATACGCGCAGCGGGCTGAAAACGCTGATCGTGAATCTGGGTGATGTGAATTTTATTGACAGTTCGGGCCTTGGCATGCTGATCGGCTGCTACAAGATCATGCATGGGCGGCAGGGAAAAATGATGATCTGCGATGCCGGAGAAAATGTCTATCGCATTCTGGAGCTATCCGGTATGAAAAAACTGATGCCGGTGATGCGGCTGGAAACACAGAAAACAATGCGGGGTGAAGGCTATGGGAAAAGATAATCGTGTTGTGCTGAAGGTAAAAAGCATTGGAGAAAACGTATCGCTGGTGCGTATGGTGGCTGGCGGCTTTTTGTATCCCTATGATCTGACTTTTGAGGTGCTGGATGAGATCAAGATCGCGCTGTCGGAAGCAGTATCCAACTGCATGATCCACGGGTACGGCGAAGCGGAGGATCAGGAAGTCATTGTGACTTTAGAGGTGCAGGACCGGCAGCTCACCATGCAGGTGGAGGACACCGGCGTCGGCATCGCGGATATCGCGCAGGCCATGGAACCGGCCTTTTCCACCAGGGAGGAACACATGGGGCTGGGTTTTGTGTTTATGCAGACCTTTATGGATCAGATCGAAGTGATCTCGGCGCCGGGGCGGGGAACCACTGTGGTGATGCACAAGCTGCTGCCGGCCACAGAGCAGCAGATCGATGAAGTGGGATAAGGTGACGCTATGGCAGGTAGATTAACAGAAATGAATTTACCGCGCTTTCCCTTATTATCAAACGATGAAGTACAGGCTCTGCTGGTGCAGGCCAAAGCAGGAGACGAAGCAGCACGAGAGCGTATTATCAATTGCAATCTGCGGCTGGTGTTTAATCTGATCCAGCGGTTTTCCAACCGGGGCTATGAAATGGAGGATCTGTTTCAGATCGGTGTCATTGGTCTGATGAAGGCCATCGACAAATTTGACACCTCCTATCAGGTGCGGTTCTCCACCTATGCCGTTCCCATGATCATCGGAGAGATCCGCCGCTTTTTGCGGGATGACGGGCCCATTAAAAGAAACGGGGATCCGCATCCGGTATACCCAGGAGCAGCTGACCAAAGAACTGGGCCGGGAGCCCAAGCTGTCGGAAGTGGCAGCAAAGCTGGAATTAACGCCGGAGCAGCTGACAGAAGCGCTGGAGGCGACCCAGTATCTCACCTCTATTCATGAGGAGCTGTATCAGGATGACGGCGATGCCATCTATGTGATCGACCAGCTGGCAGACCGGGAGGATGATAACCGGTTTTTAGAGCACATGGCGCTGGAGGAGGTGCTGGAGCGTCTGCCGGAACGGGAGAAAAAAATTCTCTATCTGCGTTTTTACCGGGACAGGACCCAGATGGAGGTGGCAAAAGAGATCGGCATCTCGCAGGTGCAGGTGTCCAGGCTGGAGCGCAGTGCGCTGAAAAAAGTGCGGGAGATGTTCTCCAGCTGATGCCCGCACGGTGAAGCAGCGAAAGATTACGGTATTGTTAAAATTTTCTCGGCAATTTTCAAAATTTGCAGGACAGAATATGGCCCTATATGTTAGAATATATAAATAATCATGAAACAAGGAGCTGGAAACAATGGGGTTCAAAAGTGACATTGAAATTGCACAGGAAACACAGATGACGGTGATCAATGAAATTGCCGACAAGCTGGGGATCCACGACGAATATGTTGAAAACTACGGGAAATACAAAGCAAAAATTGACTATCGCATGCTGAAGGAATATCAGGACAAGCCAAACGGCAAGCTGATCCTGGTAACGGCCATCAACCCGACACCGGCTGGCGAAGGGAAAACCACCACCACCGTTGGTCTGGGCGATGCGCTGTCCGCCATGGGCAAAAAAACAGTTATTGCACTGCGGGAGCCTTCGCTGGGGCCTGTGTTCGGTGTAAAAGGCGGTGCAGCCGGCGGCGGCTATGCGCAGGTCGTGCCAATGGAGGATATCAACCTGCACTTTACCGGTGACATGCACGCCATCGGTGCGGCCAACAATCTGCTGGCTGCCATGATCGACAACCACATTCAGCAGGGCAATGTGCTGAACATTGACCCGCGCAGGATCACCTGGAAACGCTGCGTGGATATGAACGACCGTCAGCTGCGTTATATCGTAAGCGGTCTGCATGGCAAAGCAAACGGTATGCCACGGGAAGACGGCTTTGACATTACCGTGGCCTCGGAAATCATGGCCATTCTGTGTCTGTCCAGCGATATTGACGACTTAAAACAGAAACTGGCCAGCATTGTCATCGGCTACAGCTTCAGCGATGAACCCATCACCGCCGGTCAGCTGAATGCCCAGGGCGCCATGGCTGCGCTGTTGAAAGATGCGCTGAAACCAAATCTGGTACAGACGCTGGAAAAAACACCGGCCTTTATCCACGGCGGCCCATTCGCCAACATTGCCCACGGCTGCAACAGCATTATGGCCACCAGCATGGCCTTGAAACTGGGTGACTAAGTGGTGACCGAAGCCGGCTTCGGCGCCGACCTGGGTGCAGAAAAATTCCTGGATATCAAATGCCGCAAGATGGGCATTCAGCCCGATGTGGTCGTGATCGTAGCCACGGTGCGTGCACTGAAATACAATGGCGGCGTGGCTAAGGCCGATCTGGGCCATGAAAACCTGGAAGCACTGGAAAAAGGTCTGCCAAACCTGCTGCGTCATATCGAAAATATTACCCAGGTATTCGGCCTGCCGGCTGTGGTTGCCATCAACCGCTTCCCCACCGATACAGAGGCCGAACTGCAGCTGATCTATGATAAATGCAAAGCGCTGGGCGTAAACGTGGCCTTATCGGAAGTATGGGGCAAAGGCAGTGAAGGCGGCAAAGAACTGGCCGAAGAAGTGGTGCGTCTGGCGGAAAGCAGCACCGCAAAACTGCAGTACAGCTACGATGTCAACGACAGCATTATGGATAAGATCAACGCTGTTGTGACCAGAGTCTATCACGGAGCCGGTGTGGATTATGCGCCGGCGGCAAAAAAAGAGATCAAACGGCTGGAAGAACTGGGCTACGACAAACTGCCCATCTGTATGGCCAAGACCCAGTATTCCTTCTCTGATACACCGACCCTGCTGGGCGCACCGGAAGATTTCCGCATTACCATCAGCAAGGTGAAAGTATCGGCAGGGGCTGGCTTTATCGTGGTATACACCGGCGACATTATGACCATGCCCGGCCTGCCCAAAGTGCCATCGGCAGAAAAGATCGATGTGGACAACGACGGGAAGATCTCCGGTCTGTTCTAATCGGAACATCAGCTCAGAAGGCATCCGTTGCTGCATCCTGCAGATGGCGGTGCCTACAAAACGGTAAACCTGATTGGCGGGACAGCTTTAGCTGTCTCGCCTTTTACGCTTTAAAAGTTTTCCACAACAGAATGGCCAAAGCAGTTGACAGAAAGATGCAAACATTGCTATACTGAAATTAGAGAGGATGTAAGAAAAAGTATAATATTTTTTAACACTCGGAATACATAGAAAAACATACTACATATAGTGCATATCCAGTGGCTGACCACTAGATATGCACTTTTTTTGCTTGTTAAAAATATTATACTTTTTTCACAGTGGTGCTGTAACGGCGGCCGAATGGCACCGCAGCCTACGCTGCATCCGGCTGAAAACCGATCAGCAAACCGTACATATTGTACAGAAAAAAGGGAGGAATAAAAACACATGAAAAAG
>CAMFFG010000164.1 GCA_945949655.1 uncultured Peptococcaceae bacterium | reverse complement strand
TGGTACAGGGGATCATCGACTGCCTCTGGCAGGAGGATGACGGCCAGTGGGTGCTGGTGGACTACAAGAGCGACCGCATCGGCCCCGGACAGACCCATCTGATTCTGGAGCGCTACGGCGGCCAGATTAAGCTGTACCGCTACGCCGTGGAGCAGATCCTGGGTCAGCCGGTAAAAGAAAGCTGGTTTTATCTGGTCACCAGCGGCATGATGATCCGGGCCTGATGGAGGGAGGTGTATCGGGAAACACGATACACCTCTGGCCGGAAACCGTGCAATGGACGAAAAAGAGAATGAAAGACGGACAGGAGGTGCGGACAGATGGCAACATACAGGGAGATACAGGCTTATGTAAAAGAAAAATACGGATTTCAGCCAAAGACATGCTGGATCGCGCACATGAAGGAAATCTGCGGATTACCCGTTAAGATATCCCATAACCGGCACGATATCAGCAGCAGAGTGAATCCGTGTCCGGAAGGAAAGCAGGATGCTATCCGGGATGCGTTTTCACATTTCGGGATGCTGTAACTGACTGGTGGGAATGTACCGGAGGTGTATCGGGAAACACGATACACCTCTGGCCGGCATGCTGTTTTCCTGTTTCTCATTTTGTGCTATACTATTTTTCATACGGAGCATTTTATATCGCAGGTGATTTTACGATGAACCATACAAACAAGTCTGTCTGGCAGGAGATCGAGCAAGGGGCAAAAACTGCTTTGTTTGACGCAAATGCCAGATCAAATCTGGCATACAAACCGCAATTTATCTGGAACAATCATAAAGAAGGGCGTAAGGTGCTGGCATCTATCGAGGATGAATTTTCATCCTGCGAATCCTTTCAGATCAGTGTCGCATTTATTACCATGAGTGGAATTACGCCACTCTTACAGACCCTAAAAGAATTAGAGCAGCGAGGCGTTCCCGGAAAAATCCTGACGACCGATTACCTCATGTTCAGCGAACCAAAAGCTTTGGATAAACTGGCTGCTCTGCACAATATCACATTAAAAATGTATCGCTCGAAAAAAGCTGACGCGGGATTTCATACGAAAGGCTATCTATTTCAAAAGCAAGGGAATTACAGTATCATAATTGGCAGCTCCAATATGACCTTACACGCACTGACAAAAAATAAAGAGTGGAATACAAAACTGGTCTCAACCGAGCAGGGCGAGTATGCACAGCAGGTTTTAAAAGAATTTGATTGTCTGTGGAATTCAGAAGCCGCACTAGACTACAGCGACTTTATAGAACCGTATAAAATCGAGTATCACCTCATCAAACAGCAAAAAGCTGTCGCAAAACAGGAGGATATCGTTCCACTGCAACAATATCAGCTAAAGCCAAACTCGATGCAGATTGGTTTTATACAGAATCTGCAAAAATTGCGGGCTGCCGGTGCCAGCCGGGCCTTGTTATTATCCGCAACTGGTACCGGTAAAACCTACGCCTCAGCTTTTGCACTGCGAGAGGAAAATCCGAAGAGAGCGTTATTTCTGGTACATCGGGAGCAAATTGCGAAACAGGCCATGAAAGCCTATCAAACTGTATTTGGCAAAACAAAACACTTTGGTTTATTGTCTGGAAATGAAAAAGAATACGAGGCAGATTATTTGTTTGCCACCATGCAGATGATGGCGAAACCAGAGGTGCTGCAACGATTTAAACCGGATGCATTTGATATGATTGTAGTTGACGAAGTACATCGAGCAGGTTCCGAAAGTTATCAGCGTATTATGTCATATTTTCAGCCAAAATTTTGGTTAGGTATGACAGCTAGTCCGGACCGGATGGACGGTTTTGATATTTATGCGCTATTTGACCATAATATTGCCTACGAAATTCGTTTAGAAGAAGCCTTAGAGGAAGACCTGCTGTGCCCATTTCACTATTTTGGCATTACAGAATTAGAGATAGACGGACAAACCTTTGACGATACTACAGGCCTGCGGAGCTTTGCAAACTTGATTTCTGATGCCCGTGTCGATCATATCTTAGAAAAAGCCAACTATTATGGATATTCTGGAGACCGCGTAAAAGGGCTGGTGTTTTGCAGCCGCAGAGAAGAAGCAGCTGCACTGTCTCAAAAATTTAATGAACGGGGTTACCGCACCAGATTTTTATGTGGGGATGATAGCCAAGAAAAAAGAGAAGCTTTTATCGAACAATTGACCTGCAAGGATGGGGAAGATTATCTGGATTATATTTTTACGGTAGATATTTTTAACGAAGGGGTTGATATTCCGGAAATCAATCAGGTAATCCTCCTGCGACCAACGGAAAGTCCTGTGGTATTTGTGCAACAGTTGGGCCGTGGTTTGCGAAAAGCGGAGAAGAAAGAATATGTTGTGATTCTTGATTTCATCGGCAATTATGCCAATAATTTTATGATTCCAATCGCTTTATCCGGTGATCGAACCTACAACAAAGATACCATCCGAAAATACGTACTAGAAGGCTCTCGTATGATTCCGGGCAGTTCTACCGTTCACTTCGATGAAATATCTAAAAAGAGAATCTTCGAGGCAATCTCCAAAACTACCGTTATGAAAAATATGAAATTCTTAAAAGAAAAGTATTATATCCTGAAACATAAATTGGGACGGATTCCAACTATCTTAGATTTTTACGAATATGGCGAAATCGATCCTATGTTGTTTATTGAGAAGTCCAGAACCTATGATCATTTTGTGAGAAGTGTAGATCCAGAATATAAGGTCGTTTTTCTGCCGGAAGACGAAAAGCTGCTGGATTTTATTTCTATGACGTTAATCAATGGAAAACGCCCCCATGAATTATTGATGTTGCAATTATTGCTGACACAGCAAACCTTTACGAAGCAAGAATTTCAAGCCAAATTAGAGGCTTTGGGAGAAACCTATCGGGAAGAAGACTACAACTCTGCGTGCAATGTATTGAATATGGGGTTTACAAATACGCAAGCCGACAAAAAACGCTATGCTGGTTTGCAAATCATTGATACAGACCAATTTCTCAAAGAAAAACTCAATTTTTCCGGCACCATGTATCAGAAACTAAATCAGTTTGAGCTGAAAGAAGAATTGAGCAATCTGATTCAATATGGCTTGAAAAAATATCAGGACTGCTATCACGATCATGACGAAAGTAATCTGGTGCGTTATCAGAAATACTCCCGCAAAGATGTATGCCGGATTCTAAATTGGGAGCGGGACGACAGCGCGACTGTTTATGGTTATCGAATCAAATATAATACTTGCCCCATATTTGTTACCTATGAGAAAAAAGAGGATATTGCCAACAGCACAAAATATGAAGACCAATTTATAAATCCACAATTATTCAGTTGGATGACGAGAAGCCGCGTTTCAGAAAATAGTGTGGAAAGCCAGCGCATCATCCATTCAGAAGAAAATGGATTGAAACTATATCTATTCATCAAAAAAAGTGATGGAGAAGGAACAGATTTTTACTATATGGGATGTGTGCATCCGGTGGCTTATCGGGAAACTGTAATTCAAAATGATGACGGAGAAAATCTGCCAATTATGAATTTTGAGTTGCAACTGGATGTTCCTGTCCGAAATGATATTTATGAATATTTTATAAACTAATTGGCTGCGTGTAGGAGGAATGAAAATGGCAGAGACCAAGATACGAAAAAGCATTGAAGTGGTAGCAGCGGTCATAAAAAAGAATCAAGAAATATTTGCAACCCAGCGTGGTTATGGAGATTTCAAGGGTGGGTGGGAATTTCCCGGAGGAAAAATAGAACCGGGAGAAAGCCCAGAACAAGCATTGATAAGAGAAATAAAAGAAGAACTGGCAGCAGATATTCAGGTGGGCCAGCTGTTGCACACAGTAGAATATGACTATCCGGATTTTCATTTGACCATGCATTGTTTTCTCTGTTCTTTAATTTCTGACAAGCTGGAACTAAAAGAGCATCAGGCCGCCCGCTGGCTGACAAAAGAAACGCTAAATTCCGTAACATGGCTGCCTGCCGATGTTGCAGTGGCGGAAAAAGTGAAAGAACTTTTATAAATACAGCAGGTGTATCGCGTTTCCCGATACAC
>CAMFFG010000163.1 GCA_945949655.1 uncultured Peptococcaceae bacterium | reverse complement strand
GGATGTGGATGACGAGACTGCCGAGATGATACGGCGTACCCTGCGCTTACTGGTGCAGAATATGGGCCATAGTGTGCAGGAGTTATTACTGGAAGAGCATGGAGAACGGATGCAGCCTCTGCTGGATATGAAAGAAAAGCTGGAACAGCACTCGAAAAAGCATCGATGGCTGAAACTGCCGGAGCGGCAGCAGAAGCAGGAAAAGCAGACCCGGCATCATGTGATCCACCATCGGACATAGCGGGGCAGGTTTTGCACGATCATGGCGAAGGGGGACGCAAGTATGATAGAAGTTGACCATTTAACACTGCAGTATCCCAATGGCAGAGGCATCCGGGATGTGACCTTTACAGTGCCCCAGGGCAGCATTGTGGGATATCTTGGCCCCAACGGATCCGGCAAAACAACGACCATCCGCTGCCTTTTGGGATTTTCCAGGGCGGATAGCGGGCGCTGCGCCATTGCCGGACTGGACTGCAGCCGCAAAGCGCCGGAGATTCAGAAACTTCTGGGTTATATTCCGGGGGAAATTGCTTTTCTGGATGGGATGAGCGGCCAGCAGTTTCTGAATTTTCTTTCTGACCTGCGGGGCAGCCGGGACCGGCGCCGGATGCAGGAACTGGCGGAGCTGTTTGAGATCAGTCTGACGGGACGCATTAAAAAATATTCCAAGGGGATGAAGCAGAAGGTGGGGATCATTGCCGCCTTCATGCACGACCCGCAGGTGCTGATTCTGGACGAGCCCACCAGCGGGCTGGACCCGCTGATGCAGAACCGGTTTGTGGAGCTGATCCTGCAGGAAAAGCAGAAAGGCAAGACCATTCTGATGAGCAGTCATATTTTTGAGGAGATCGAAAAATCCTGCGACGAGGTAGTTATCATCAAAGAGGGACAGATCGTGCAGAATACCGATATCCATGCGCTGCGGCGCAGCCAGCGGAAAGTTTTTGTATTGCAGCTGGAACAGGAGCAGGATGCAGCGCTGATCCGTGCTGCCGGATTTGAGACAGGCTCTTTTGTCAATGGTCGTGGAGAGGTCTTTTTAAAAGAGGCACAGACGGCTGCGTTTTTAAAGACCATTGCGCCGCTGTCGGTGCAATCGCTGGAAACCAGGCTGCAGAGTCTGGAAGATATCTTTCTGGATCTGTACAGCAGAGAGGGGGAAAACCATGAATCTGACCTTGCTGAAAGCAGACGCCAGGCGTAATCTGCCGCTGTTTGTGATTATTGTGTATGTGATGCTGCTGTATTTTACGGTGATCGCCTATATGTTTGATCCGTCAGACAGTTCTTCGCTGAGCAGCATGATGGAGCTGTTGCCGCAGGGGCTGATGTCCAGCTTTGGTTTTGGGGAGGTGGCCACCAACCTGACAGATTTTATCGTCAGCTATTATTACGGCTTTCTGGTGTTTGTGTTTCCCATGATCTACTGTATCATCACTGCCAATCAGCTGGTGGCTAAAATGGTGGATAACGGGTCCTTTGCCTATCTGCTGATGGCGCCCGTTTCTCGGTGCAGGATCATCGTTACAAAAGGCGTTTTTTTATTGCTGGCCATTGCCGCGCTGTTCAGCATTCTGTATACAGCCGGGGTGGCGATCTGCCGGTTTCTGTTTGGCAATATGCTCAACGAGGCAGTTTTTCTGCAGCTGAATGTGAATGCCGCCTTACTGACCATGGCCGTGGGAATGATCTGTTTCTTTTACGCCTGTTATTTTAACGAATCCCGGCAGGCGCTGTTTTTTTCCGCCGGCGTCAATATCGGCTTTCTGCTGCTGTTTATGCTGGGCGGTGTTTCAGAAAAATCAGAGTTTTTAAAACAGTTTTCTATTTATTCGCTGCTGGATACAGATGCGATCCTACAGGGCAGCGGGGCTGCCGGTGTCTGTCTGCTGCTGCTTCTGGCAACGATGCTGCTGTTTGCAGCCAGTGTATTTGTGTTTCATCGGAAAAATCTTCCGATTTAGAGGGGGAAAGAGGGGGAGTCTATGAACGTATCAGCCAATCAGCTCCAAAGGGCCGGTATGGTGCTGCTGCCGGTTCTGTGCATTGCGGTGGCCCTGATGGTTTTTTCTATGATGCCAAAAAGCAACGAGATTGTTCTGGAAGGTACGGTGGAGATCGCCACCAGCACATGCTATGCGCAGGTCAGCGGTATGGTGCAGGAGGTACCGGTGCAGACAGGGCAAACGGTGAAAGCCGGTGATGTGCTGGCAATACTGGATGACAGCGCCCTGGAAAACCAGATCGCGCAGCAGGAAACCATCTGCGTGATGAAGGAGGCTGTTGTGCGGCAGCTGCAAAACGCGCCGGATCTGCAATCGGTGCAGGCTGCACGGGCAGCGGCACAGAGCCAGGTGGCCATTTATCAGGAAAAACTGGCAACGGCTCAGCGGGCGCAGGTGCAGGCACAGAAAAATTACGAGGAACAGCAGCTTCTGTTTGAAATTGGCGCCATCTCGCAAAAGGAACTGGACCAGTATCAGACGGCCTGCCAGGACGCAGAGGCCGCCATCAGCATAGCCAGCGCCGAGCTGGATGCGGCAGTGCATACGGTGGATACCTTTACTGCAACCCAGCCGGATGCCGATGCCATTCAGGCCGCGCAGGCCGATGTGCAGCTGAGCAGGCTGCAGCTTGAGAATCTGCAGCGACAGAAAGCATATTATCAGGTAATGGCGCTGCAGGACGGCGTGGTGATCCAGAGTGCAATAGAACCTGGCAACACAGTGGTGCAGGGGCAGAGCCTGTTTGAGATATCCAGAGCGGATCAGCGCTATTTTGTGTTTTATCTGCCCCAGGAATACAGCGGACAAATTGCATTCGGGCAGGAAGTCCCCATTTATCGGGTGAACGCTAAAGAGTCTGTCGGCACAGCAGAGATCTGTTATATAGACTGGAAGGCGGTCTACACGCCGGAAAACTATGAGACCAGCGCCAATAAGAATAAGAAAAGTATTAAGATAAAAGCCAGTATCGACAGCGCAGAAGCTTTGGGCGTGGGCGAGACGCTGACCACCCGGCTGCAGAAGATGGATGCCTGATAACACGATTTGCTGGCAGTGATATGGACCAAGTGTGAGGAGCGACAGATGAAAAAAGGAATGATCTATATTCATGGAAAAGGCGGCAATGCCGGAGAAGCCGCGCATTATCAGACACTGTTTCCCCAATATGATGTGGTAGGGTTTGACTACAAGTCTGAAACACCGTGGGAGGCGCAGGAAGAAGTTGTTTTGTTCTATGATTCATTTTGCAGAGAGCATGATGGGGTGAGCATCATTGCAAACAGCATCGGAGCGTTTTTTGCTTTGCATGCATTAGGGGACAGAACCATGGAACAGGCGTATTTTATCTCGCCGATTGTCAATATGGAAAAACTGATCTCCGATATGATGCAGTGGGCCAATGTGACCGAGGCGGAACTGAAAGAGCAGGGGACCATCCAGACTGCTTTTGGCGAGACCTTATCCTGGGAGTATCTTGCCTGGGTAAGAAATCACCCTGTTTTGTGGAAGATCCCGACAAGGATCTTATATGGCAGCAAAGACAATCTGCAGGCAATGGATACGATCCAGTCCTTTGCAGCGCAGATCGGAGCAGATGTTACGGTTATGGAGGGTGGCGAACACTGGTTTCATACAGAGGAACAGATGGCGTTTTTAGATAACTGGATCAGCAGATAAAGTTCAGGCTGCGGAACAGATGTTGCCTTACGTTCTTAAAATTTAACATAAAAATAGCATTATGCGGCGTCCACGACCCGCTCCTGCGAAAAAAAGAACCTGGTTCGTTTTGCACGAGCCAGGTTCTTTTTATGTGGCTTTAGCTAGTTGAGCGCAGAAGGCGCGAAACAAAGAACCACCCGCTATGCGGGTGCGCGTCGGGAGTTATACAAAAAATCACCTTTCCAGTATAATGGAGTTGTTCAGGCTACCAAAATACAAAACAGGAAAGGTGATTTTTAACATGGCTAATCAATACAATAGTTTATCGCACACAAAATGGGGTGTGATGCTAGAATAAAAATAGTACAAGTCAAAATGAGAAAATCCAATCAAATA
>CAMFFG010000162.1 GCA_945949655.1 uncultured Peptococcaceae bacterium | reverse complement strand
GCAGACATCCATTCTCCCGCTCCTCCGTGGTTCGCACAAATCCTTGTCTGTCGTTTTCGCGTTGGACGCAGTCCAGCTCGAACGGACAGCCTGCAGATTGGTGCGCCCCAAGTCGGAACGACAGAGAATGATGTCTGCTCGCATGTTTGTCTGCCGGATATCTGCTAAACAATATGCATTACGGAAAAAACAGCGCAATGACAAACAGTTTTCACGCACCACAAAAGGCTGCTCCGCATAACACAGAGCAACCCAATTTTTTCTATGATTTTTTATTCAGATTGTTCCGACAATTGTTTCCGGTTCAGTTGATTGATGGCCACGCCAACACCAAACATAGTCCAGAAGATGGGCGCCACCGATACAATAGAGTCGTTAAAGAAGCCTGCACCCAGATAGCCGATGATGGCCAGCGCCAGTGCCGCGCCCACAGTCTGCTGTGTGCTGTATGTCTTGCGCAGCGCATACAGCCGGAAGCTATCGATCAGATAAGCCACCATCATCACCAGAAATGCCAGCAGCGCGATGCCACCTTCATTGATGCCGATCTGCAGATACAGATTATGAGGCTTGTCCACGATCATCTGAGTGGTATCATAGGCATACAGCTTGCCCAGCAGATCGCCCTGTGGGAACTCCGCAAAGAAAGTATCCGGCCCTTGACCAATGAACAGACTGTTCAGGAATACCGGCAGACTGCGGGACCAGATATAGCCGCGGGCCGAGCCCAGCTTTTCCTTGCCCTGAAACCCGATGGACGGCGCTTCCTCGTACGCGATCTTGTTCATGCGGCTGTCCACAAAGGAGAAGCCATCATCATACAGCCCTAAAATAAACTCGATCTTGTCATGCAGATAAATGCCCAGAAACGGTGTATTTGCGCCGTTTAAGGTAACATACTGCAGCTCCATTTTGTAATTGCCCGCTGTTAAGCTGCAATCCTGTGCTGGAGCTGTCACTGTCTGACCATCGCCAGTAGTGAACACCGGCTGGTTGTTGCTGTTTTTCTGAATAGTCAGCGTGCCATCCTGAAAGGTGAATGTGGCGGAATCCTGCTGCAGATCAATATGCCGCACCGGAATTTCGTTATGGTAATCCACATCACTGCTGGATACCAGCGCTTTCATATCATTTAACAGGCTGGGGATACGGGCTAAAGCCAGACCGCCCGTGGCAACATTGACCACCAGCACAAATACCATCAGCGCAGCCACACAGCCCAGCGTAGCTTTGGCATGCTGCATCAGCTTTTTGCCAAAGAAAATAACAAAGCAGATGGCTGCCAGCGCCAGACCAATAATGCCCGCACGGGAAGTGCTGCCCAGCAGCACAAACATCGCGATCACTGTCATGATACCGCAGAAGATCTGCTGCCGCCGCTCTTTTAAGAACAGCGTCAATACCAGAAACAGCGGTACCATCATGGCGCCAAAGCTGCCCATATAGTTGTAATGGTACATGGTACCATAAATTTTACCCCGCTCAAACAACATCTTCAGCTCACCCTGCGACCGATACACCTCCGGAATGATCAGGCTCTGCCCGAACGAGGTGGTAAACAGATCGTGCCCCCAGAACTGAAACACGCCCAGAATCCCGGTGACCAATGTCAGCACACCCAGTGGCAGCACAATATACTTGAACTCCGGATGATGGGTGTAGGCCCACAGTGCATACAGCATAATGGCCAGATAGACTAAAATCATAATAAGGCCCTCGCACCGTTCCGGGCCGCCCCACACTGCAATGCTCCTGTAATCGGAAAGCACCGTGGAAAGCAGCGCAAACAGTGCAAAAACAGCCGTTGCACCAAAATACACATACAGCGCTTTATTCTGCAGCAGCTGATCCTTCAGCCCCTGCGCCTTGTAATAGCCAAACACACAGAGCATATAGATCACCGCCAGAATCAGCGCCCTTGATTTATAATACGAGAAAAAGTCGGCGGCAGAGTCCTGGGTCCAGAACGCCCGCACATCCTCCGGCAGCGGAACCAGCTGCATCTGCACGATCAGCGGGATCACACCCAGTACCAGGATCAGCGGCACAAACAGGCTCACACCCAGCTTAATGCCCGGCCCGCCTCCTTTGCGTGCGGTTCCTGTGTCTTTCTGTTTTTTTGCCATATAGAAAATACTCCTTCCATATCAGATTTTTAGACAAAACGATAAACTGCTTCTATTTGCATATAAAAACTACTAAAATAGAACACTTTATTATAGCATTTCTGAGTCGTCATAGCAATCATACTTTCCTGCGATATACTTTTTCTTGATCCGCTGCAGGGTACTTTTGCTGATGCCTGTCATTTCGCTGACCTCCCGATAGGTGTAACTTTGCAGCAGCATAGCCGCTTCTATCATATTCTCCTCGTCATACTTGGGCGGCCGCCCCTCCCAGTAGCCTACCTTTGTCTTGGCGATGGATTTCCCCTCGGAGGTTCGCTGCAGGATCATGTCCCGTTCAAATTCTGCAAACCCCAGCATTACAGTTAAAATCAGCTTTCCTGTCGGCGTGTTGTCCACTGTCCCCATGTTCAGAATGTTCACACGCACCCCTCGATCCAGCAGATGCTGTACCACATTGATGCCTTCCACTGTATTGCGGGCAAACCGATCCAGCTTGGTGATGATCAGTGTGTCTCCCTCCTGCAGAATGTCCAGCAGCTTATTAAAATTGGGGCGGGAAGTTTTGGTTCCAGTAAACGCATCCTGGTAAAGGATCGTTGCGCCATTCTGCCGCAAGATCCGTTCCTGCTCCTCTAAACTGTTCCCTTTCACCTGTCCCACTGTGCTAACGCGCATGTAACCGTATATCATACTACAACTTCCTCCTTTTGAAATTATTTTTTCCGGAACAGTGGCGCACTATCACTGCCCGGAGAATTACATCTTTTTATATGTCAAAAGATGGAGGAATTCGGTAATGTTCGGTATACATATTTCCATAGAATAGTATACAACAAAGTTTGGTAAAATGAATGTGGATTTCTTGAATTTTTTTGCTGCAAAAATTCTGCGATTTCCCGTAAAAATGCCCGATAAAAGTTGCGAATCCTGCAGTTTCTATGGTAAAATAATTTGTTATGAAAATACTAATACCATGACTCTGACAAAGACAGGAGAATGAAAATATGAACTTAGTAGAACAGGTTACCGAGCAGGTAAGAAGCCAGATCGCACAGGGGATCCAGCAGGCCAAAGCCAACGGCTGCTTCGATTACACCGACATGCCCGCTTTTGTGGTGGAAGTGCCAAAAGATAAAAATCACGGTGACTTTGCCACCAACGCTGCTATGATGCTGACCAAACAGGCCAAAATGAAACCAAGAGACATAGCCCAGGCCATTGTGGACAACCTGAGCAAGGAGAGCAATCTCATTGAAAAAGTGGAGATCGCCGGTCCTGGCTTTATTAATTTTTATTTGTCGCAGAACTGGGTGTACGATATTCTGCCGGTGGTAGAAGCGCAGGATACCGCTTACGGCTCGGTGGATATCGGCCACGGAGAAAAGGTGCAGATCGAGTTTGTCAGCGCCAACCCTACCGGCTTGCTGCACATGGGCAACGCCCGCGGCGGCGCACTGGGCGATTCGCTGGCCAATCTGTTAAAAATGGCCGGTTACGATGTGACCAAAGAATTTTACATCAACGATGCCGGCAACCAGATCGTCAATCTGGGACTATCGCTGGAAGCCCGCTACCGCCAGGAGCTGGGCGACGTGGATTATCCGTTCCCGGAAAAAGGCTACCACGGCAAAGATATTATCGATACGGCCAAACGCATCATTGCTGAAGTGGGCGACAGCTATCTGGCCCTGCCCGAAGAAGAACGGCAGCAGAAAATGATCGCCACCGCGCTGGAAGAAAAATTATCGGCTATCAGAAGCGGCCTTCATGAATTTGGCGTAGATTACGACGTGTGGTTCAGCGAAACCACCTTGCACGAAAGCGGCGCTATCCAGGAAGTGGTGCAGCTGCTCACCGAAAAAGGCATGACCTACGAAAAAGACGGCGCACTGTGGCTGAAAACCACCGCCTTTGGCGACGAAAAAGACGAAGTACTC
>CAMFFG010000161.1 GCA_945949655.1 uncultured Peptococcaceae bacterium | reverse complement strand
CAGGTAGTCCGGCAGTCTGGGAATCAGCTGCTGCCCAAACAGATAGTGGGCAAAATTGGATGGCACTTTGGATTCCTCCAATCGGTAAGGTAAGTATAATCCTTCTTTGTAATGCTACTATGAAGTTTATGTAAAGCTTAGAAAAAATATTTTAACTGGTTCTTATTTTTACCCGTACAATTCTGGCAAAACCACAGAAGCTATGGTATAATAAAAACTATCGTATGTGCTGTGCGGCAATATCCCAAAATGGCTGCTATGCAGCATCGATACAAGGTCGACAGGAGGTTATACTATGTTTAATATCGGGCCAACAGAGCTGATTCTGGTACTGGGCGTTGCACTGGTTATTTTTGGGCCGGGCAAGCTGCCGGAACTGGGAGAAGCAATGGGCAAGATGATCCGGGAATTTAAAGGCGCTGTCAACAATATTGATGCCGACATCAAGAAGGATCTGGGCGATATTCAGAATGAAATGCAGGAAGTAAAGGACGCAGTGGATGTGCGTTCTACCATTCAGGATATCCAGAATGACATCAAAGAGTCTGTAAAAATAGACCTGAACGCAGCGGAACCGTCCAACGATGCAAAAACGGAGCAGAACGAAGAAAAATAATTTCAAAAAATGTATCTGCAGCAGTTTTTTTCATGACAAAATTTATGCAGCACGCAAAAGCAGGGTTGCAGACAGAAGTTGGTGAAATTATGAATGAGTGAAAACAGTGAAAAATACGCGCCGGTTATGGAGCATCTGGATGAATTGCGCACGCGGCTGATCCGTTGCGCACTGGCGCTGTTACTGGGTATGGTGATCTGTCTGGCGCTTTTTCAGCAGCAGCTGACAGACGTGATCATGGGGCCTTTTATGATGCTGAATCAGAACATGATCTATACTACATTTCCGGAAGGATTTCTGTTTCAGTTGAAAATCGCTTTGCTGGGCGGCTGTGTGATGGCAAGCCCAGTGATTATCTGGCAGATTATGCGGTTTGTGCTGCCGGCTCTCTACAGCAATGAAAAGAAAGTATTTTTTATTATGACGTTCTTTGGCATTGTGCTGTTTGTAGGCGGCGTATGCTTTGGTTATTTTCTGGTGCTGCAGCCGGTTATGGAGACGCTGATCCGTCTGGCCGGGGAAGATCTGACACCGATGATTACCGCCAGCTCTTATATGTCCTTTGTGCTGGGGTTCCTCATCCCCTTTGGGCTGGTGTTTGAAATCCCTATGGTGACCTATTTTCTCACTATGGTGGGGATTATCAATCCTGATATGCTGACCAAAAACCGCAAGTATGTGCTGCTGGTGGTGCTGGTTCTGGCCGCTATGCTGACACCGCCGGATATTGTCAGCCAGCTTTGTCTGGCAGCGCCGATGCTGCTGTTGTACGAAGTGGGCATTCAGATATCCCGGTTCGTCTATAAACGAAAACTGAAAAAAGAGGCAAAGAGAAACAAAACGCAGTAAAAACAAGGCAGAAAGCAGGTTTTTTATTTAGACAAGGAGGGTTTTGTTATGGGAGTACTGATTAACATTGGCAGTATTGTAGGGAAAGACATCCTGAACCTGGCTGACGGTACCATGATCGGCAAAGTACATGGTGTGGCCTTTACACCGGATTGTAAAGTGGCTGGCCTGAAAGTGAAGGAAAAGAAATTTATGGGAAATGTAAACATTGTCCCCTTTGAAAATGTAAAATCTTTTGGCGCTACCATCACACTGAACGACATTGATGGCACAGCCTGTGCCGAAGTGCGTGACGGGCTGGGCAAAAATGTGATCACGGAGGATGGCAACCTGCTGGGCCGGGTGGAAGAAGTAGCATTTGATTCCGAAACAGGCCAGGTGGCAGAGATCGTCATCAAAGGCGATCTGATGGATACGCTGGTAGGCGGCAGAGGTATTCTGCCTGGCGAAAAAGTTGTCAGCTTCGGCAAAGATGTTGTGGTAGCTGCCGCAAATATCGGCGCAGAAGATTTCCAGGTTCCGCCGGAGGAATTTTACGGCGATTGGAAGACCATGGATAAAATGCTGAATGAAATCGATGCCAACGATGGCGTGACCTTTGATGACGACGGCTTTGAACAGCAGAAACGGGAAGAAAAAATGGAAAGCACCATCGATGGATTGACAAAAACGGTAGAGGAAACTTTCAACAAACTGAAAGAAGAAGTGACCAGCGAGCGGTTTAAAGAACAGACCGACCGTGTGATCGACCGCTTTGGGGAAGAAGCCAAAGGTCTGTTTAACGAGATGCGCCTGTGGGTAAAAAATATCGATACCGATAGTTTGAAAGACGATATCAAGAGCAAAATCAACCGCCGGGAAGAGCCGGAAGATGTGCTGGCCGCCGATCTGGTACAGCAGCTGGAAGATCTGACTGTGGCAAAACCAGTGCTGGACGAAGAAGGTAATGTGATCGTATGGCCGGGACAGATCATCGGCAAGGAAGAAGTAAAAGCGGCACTGCGCAGCGGAAAGCTGCAGGATCTGCTGGATCTGGCAACGGTATCGCTGCTGGAAGACCATGAGCCAACTGTTGTGGCCGAACAGGCTGCTGCCGATGAGGAAGACGACGATGAGATCGAAGTGGAAATCATTGCGGCTGAGCCGGAAACATCGGAAGAAGACGAAGCCTTTATTGCCGAAGAAGCTGCAAAAATAGAAGAAGCAGAAGAACAGAAAGATGCAGAATAATTTTTTCCCTTGGTGGGCAGACCGCTCATTGGGCCTGCCCGCTGTGGATGCCATTCCAATACGTATAAGAGGTGTTTGTTATGCAGGATATCATGACATTACAGGACCTGCCCCTGGGGCAGATGGGAGAGATCGTATCTCTGTCGGAAGAACATCAGAAGGCGATTTATCAGGAATTTGGCGCCAGTGTAGGCATGACCGTTATGATCCTGCATAAAGCAGTAGACTGGCTGGTGCAGATTGGTTACAGCCAGGTGGATATGGGCAGCAAATATCTGCAGCATATCAAAGTAAAGCCCATTACACTGTAAATTGTCAGAAAGAAAAAAAATTGCGAATGATGCATGATGAAAAGCCGGGAAGTGCTCCCGGCTTTTTTGCTGCTGATAGATAACAGAGGAATCTTTCAGCAGTTTTATAGAGATGATGGAGCATTGATCTGTTATGCAACCAATAGTTGCGCGATGGTTGCTGGTGGAAACGCCGACTTTTTGTTAGAATAGATGCAGGAAAGGAGGAATGGCAGTTGGAAATGTCAGCTACTACGATTTTTTTTGCAATCCTGAATCTTCTTCTGTTTGTTGTTTTTACTGCTGTTTTTATTTATGTTCTGGTTCTGGTCATAAAGGCACTCAAAAAATATATCAAAACCGAGAAGCAGCAGAAGGATATGACAATGGTGCAGCAACCGCCGGAGTTGCAGAAAGAGGAAACGGTGGTGCAGCAAACCCTTGGAGAGAGGTTAAAGACTGTGCGTATGCGATATAATATGACCCAGGAATTTGTGGCAGAGCAGCTTGGCGTGAGCCGTCAGGCGGTTTCCAAGTGGGAGAGCGGTAAAGCAGAACCCAGTACCGCAAATTTACTGGCGCTGGCAAAGCTATATGATATTTCAGTGGAAGATTTGATCAAGAATATCCAGTCTTTCTGATGAAATGCTAATGCCATGCAGGCATATCTGAAATAAAACAGAAATCCAGACAAGATGCAGTTCTTCCTGCGTTTTGTCTGGATTTTTTGCTTTCCGGTTTTTTTAAGTTAGGCTTTTAATGTATCAATCTCAGCCAGCCACAGTGCCGATACCGCATCGCTTGGCATGCGCCAGTCGCCGCGGGGCGATAAGGCCACCGAGCCCACTTTTGGGCCGTCTGGCAGGCAGGAGCGTTTAAACTGCTGGTTGAAGAACCGACGGAAAAAGGTGCGCAGCCAGTGCAGGATGGTAGCGTTGTCATACTGTCCGGCAAAGGCTTTCTGGGCCAGATAATAGATTTTTTTCGGCGAAAAGGCCCAGCGCACAGCATAGTACAGGAAAAAGTCGTGCAGCTCGTAAGGGCCGACCAGATCTTCTGTTTTCTGCGCGATCTTCCCGTCCTTGGCCGGCAGC
>CAMFFG010000160.1 GCA_945949655.1 uncultured Peptococcaceae bacterium | reverse complement strand
CCTGGATGAAAAGCATCTGAAGGCAGGATCTGCCTTAAAAATGCCTTGTAATCGTTGTCCGGAATAAAGCAGATCTCCTGACTGTCCTGTTTTTCGGCCACCGGCAAACCGATCTCCCGGGCAATGGCCCGCACCTGCTCTTTGGTGTAACCGCCCAGCGGGAACACACACCGTTCCACCACATGAGGCGACACCAGCGACAGAAAATAACTCTGATCTTTTTTGGGATCTACCGCTTTCTAAAACAGTTTCCGATTATATTCCGAATCTCCCGTGCGAATATAATGGCCTGTACTAATAAAATCAGCATGTAGTTTTAATGCCTCTTCTGCAAAAATTCCGAATTTAAGCTGTTTATTGCAATACACGCATGGATTTGGTGTTCTACCTTTTGTATACTCTTTTCCAAACTGTTGTATAATAATTTTTTCGAATTTTTCTCTTACATCTAGTACAGAAAATTTGATTTTCAACTGTTCTGCAATAGCTTCTGCATCGCGAACAGCAGCCGGATTGGGATGAAAACGCTCTGGAATCATCAGCATATGAACACCATGCACCTCATAGCCGGCCTGCTGCAGCAGATATACCGATACCGAACTGTCCACGCCACCGCTCATACCCAACGCAACTACAGGTTTCTTTGTTCCACTCATTTTTCTCTCCCCTTTTCCATCCTGTTCTTGTGAAAGCCTTTGTAGTCTCGCGGATTTTCCTGATAAAAGACTGCATCCGCCAGATTGTCCGGCAGATACTGCTGTGGCACCCATCCGCTGGGGTCGTTATGCGGATACTGATAACCGACCCCATGCCCCAGCTTTTTGGCGCCTGCATAGTGGCTGTCCTTCAGATGGTTGGGCACCGGTCCGATTTTACCGGCGCGCACCTGCTCTAGTGCTGTGTCGATGGCTGAGATGGCGCTGTTGCTCTTAGGCGCTTTGGTCACATATATTGCTGCCTCTGCCAGCACAATGCGGCCTTCCGGCATGCCGATAAACTGTATAGCCGCCGCCGCACTCTGCGCCACCAAAAGCGCCTGCGGATCGGCCAGCCCTACATCTTCCGCAGCCTGAATGATGATGCGGCGGGTGATAAACAGCGGATCCTCCCCTGCATCCAGCATGCGGGCCAGATAATAAATGGTGGCATCCGGGTCGGACCCCCGCATACTCTTGATAAAAGCGGAAATGATATCGTAGTGCTCATCCCCGGTATTGTCATACACCACAGCTGGCCGCTGAACGGATTCCTCCACCACCGACAGATCAATCACCCGCACACCGCTCTCATTGGGGCGGCTGGACAGCACAGCCAGCTCCAGACCATTCAGCGCCACTCTGGCATCACCCTGGCTGCAATTGCAGAGATGATCGATGGCTTCCTGGGTCACCTGCAGCTTATAAGCGCCAAAGCCCCGTTTGACATCCTCACAGCTGCGGCGCAGGATTATCTCAATATCTTCCTTTTGCAGAGGCTTCAGCTCAAATACCATAGAGCGGGACAATAACGCCGGATTCAGACTGAAATACGGATTCTGCGTGGTGGCGCCGATCAGGACGATCAATCCTTTTTCTACCGAAGGCAGCAGGGCGTCCTGCTGTCCTTTGTTAAACCGATGGATCTCGTCGATAAACAGAATGGTCTGCCGCCCATACAGGGCCAGATTCTCCTCGGCCGCCGCAGTCACCTTGCGCAGATCTGCTACACCGTCGGTAACAGCATTGAGGCTGGCATAGAATTTATTGGTCACGTTGGCAATCACCGAAGCGATAGTGGTCTTTCCGCAGCCTGGCGTTCCCCAGAAAATCAGCGACGAGAGCTTGTCCGTCTCAATGGCACGGCGCAGCAATTTACCCGGCCCGATGATATGGTCCTGTCCCAGAATTTCATCCAGTGTCTGGGGCCGCATCCGCTGGGCCAGCGGTGCATTCTTTGCTAAAGTATCTTTTTTATTTACATCGAATAACGTCATAATACATCACCTGCTGTTATTGTAGCATGTTCCGTCTGCATCGTCCAGTGATTTGACGGATCGACCGCAGAGTGATGGCCACTACACCAGCGAAATTAAGATAAACAAAAAATCTTTTATCGGTTAGCCGCCGGACAGATTGGGGTAAGAATAGTATAATGAACAGGAGCTTACAACATGACAGGAGGAAATCATATTATGGATTTTGAAACACTACTGGCCAGACTGGGAGATCAATACGCTGATGTGGAACTGTACAGTGTGGAAGATCGGGATATGACCGATCACGAAACGACCATTCAATATTATTTTCAGAAAGAAGATGCCATCGCCAGAGCCGAACAGATCTGGGACGGCATCAGCGCCGATGACCGGGATTACCGGGAGATCAGCGTACATCGCGGTCAGATCGAATATAATCCGCAATTTGACCGTTATCGGTTTATTGTGCTGCAAAAGTTGTACAAGGCTTACAAAAAAATCTATGTATGCTTCGCAAAACAGTACCGTCAAGAACGCAAAGAAAGTCACCTGGTTGCCGGCATGAGCGAGGAAGATGCCGCCGCCCAGGCCAAGAAGGATTTCAATGAAATTTACGCTGTGCAGCCGGTGGTACAGTTCGGCATGTTTGCCGGATACGATTACGCACCGGAACAGCGCTGAAACAGCTGTATGATGTGCATAGCTGCTACCGGCAGAAATAATCAAAAGGAGCAGAACACTGCAATCTGTGTTCCGCTCCTTTTGTGTTTTTATGCTTCTTTTTATTATTTTCTGTGCATCGAGAATTTGAATTTTTCATAGTAGGGTGCAATGTTATCTGTAATACCGCGGTCATCGGCTTTGCTGAATAATGCTGCACGGTCTTTCCGGCTCTGCATTTCCGGTTTGATACTGCCTGGACCATTGACGCAGCCGCCTTCGCAGGCCATACCTTCGATAAAATCTTCCGGCAGCTTGCCCACTTTCATCATCAGCAACGCTTTTTTACATTCTGCAGCGCCGTTGCACTGTGCCACTTTGACATTCACATTGGCATCCATTTCTTTGAAAGCCTGTACCACTGCTGCTGTCACACCGCCGGAGGAACCGAATTTTTTCCCGTAAATACTGCCCTGCTGCAGTACTGCATCCGACGGTTTCAATTCTATTTCTTTAGCGCGCAGCATAGCATCCAGTTCTTCAAAGGTCAGGGCGTAATCGGCATTGTCCTGGGTAATGGATTCGATCACTTCGCTCTTTTTGGCAATGCAGGGCCCGATAAACACGGTGATAGCGCCGGGATGTTTGGCTCGGATAAACCGTGCCATGGCAGACATTGGCGATACGGTCGTGGATACATTGGCTTCCAGCTGCGGGAAGTGTTTTTTTACCATGGTCACAAAGGCCGGGCAGCAGGATGTGGTCATCTTTTTGCCTTCGTTAAAGGCTTCCAGCCATTCTCTGGCTTCGCTGTCCGCTACCATGTCGCCGCCTAAAGACACTTCGTACATATCGGCAAAACCCAGCTGTCTGATGGCTTCGGCCAGATCAGCCATGGAGATATTGCCAAACTGCCCCTCCCCTGCCGGCGCAACCATAGCATAAACCGGTAGCCCTCTGTTGATCAGGTCGATAACGCTGACCATGAAGGAGCGGTCCATAATGGCGCCGAAGGGACAGTTCTTGATGCACTGACCGCAATGAATACATTCATCCTCATCCACAACAACGATTTTATTTTCGTCCATGGTGATGGCGTTGACCGGGCAGCTCCGTTTGCAGGGACGCATTAAATCGGCAATGGCATTGTAAGGGCAGGCCTGGTAGCATTTGCCGCATTCTTTACAGAGCTGCGTGTCGATAACTGCCTTGTCTTTCTGGATTGTGATGGCATGAAAATTGCAGGCCTGCTGGCATTTCCGGCTCATGCAGCGCTGACAGTTGTCGGTAACGACAAACCGGTTGATGGGACAGCCTTCGCAGGCCGATTCCACAACCTGCACGATGTTGCGATTTTCCTTATCCGGAATCGGAGACCGGCCTTCCGCCACGCGAATACGCTGACGAATAATTTCCCGTTCTTTATAGACACAGCAGCGGAAATTTGCCTGCGGCCCCGGAATAATATCAAATGGG
>CAMFFG010000159.1 GCA_945949655.1 uncultured Peptococcaceae bacterium | reverse complement strand
ATCCGTCCGGTGGATCTGGTGGGCACCATCTGCGCCATTCCCGGTGTGGAAGCGGCTGATATTGGCGTGATCCATATTATGGACTGGACCAGCACGGTGGAGATCTTAAACGGTAAGGGCCCGCTGGTGCTGAAAGCCCTGCAGACCAAGCCCATCAAAGCCAAAGTGCGCAAGGTGACAAAAGCGAAATTTTAAAATCTTGTTTCGCTTTTTTTAAATGTTTTTTTGTATTAAGGCTGGCAGTGATCCGAAAAATTGCCAGCATGGTTTGGCATCGGCTGCACATACTAGTGAATGTCTCACCGATCTGGTGGGGCTGTGAAGGACTTACAGTGTTTCAATGAATCAGCGAGGCTGCCGCCGTTAGTTGATTTGCTGTAAGTCTTTTTTATTTTGCGGGCAGGCTGCCTTCTTTTTGCGTTGCAGCTGTTTTTATTGTATAATCGTATCAGTATGAATTGCGTTAAAATGCAAGCGAGACAAACTAGAATGGAGAAATAAAAAAGGATGTGTTGCTGATGTTACCAAAACCGATCTGGCTGGAAGGGGATAAGGTGTTTCTGCTCGATCAGACCAAACTGCCAATAGAGCTGGATATACAGGAGATCACCACGGCAGAGCAGATGTGGGATGCCATCAAGCGGCTGGTGGTGCGGGGCGCACCGGCGATTGGGCTGGCTGGCGCATTTGGCGTGTATCTGGGCCTGGCCCGCAGGCTGGAAGCTGGTGCGCTGACCGTGAAACAGTTTGTGGCAGCAGTAAAAGAAACCGGGAGCTATCTGGACACGGCGCGGCCCACAGCGGTGAATCTGCACTGGGCGGTGACCCGCATGATTGCGGTGGCCGAGCGGCTGGTGGCTGCTGCCGATGACCGCACCACCGCTGCCGATCTGGTGCAGGGGCTTTTGCGGGAATGTGAACAGATGCTGGCAGAGGATATTGCTGCCTGCCGGGCTATTGGGGAATATGGTGCTGATCTGCTGGAACAGATCCCGGGCTTTGAAGCTATGCTGACCCACTGTAATGCCGGAGCACTGGCCACTAGCATGTACGGCACAGCGCTGGCGCCGGCTTATGTGATGCAGGAACGCGGCAATCACATTGAGGTGTACTCCGATGAGACCAGACCGCTTCTGCAGGGTGCCCGGCTGACGGCATGGGAGCTGAGCCAGAGCGGCATTCCGGTGACCAGCATCTGTGACAATATGGCCGGGGTGGTGATGGCCCAGAAAAAAGTGCAGGCAGTGATCGTAGGCGCTGACCGCATTGCTGCCAATGGCGATACGGCCAACAAGATCGGCACCTACACGGTGGCTATTCTGGCGAAAGAACATGGCATCCCTTTTTATGTGGCAGCACCGCTGTCCACGGTGGATTTTGCCATTACAGATGGCAGCCAGATTCCCATTGAACAGCGCAGCGAGGCGGAGATCCGTCAGTTTAACGACAGACAGACAGTGCCCGATGGAGCTCAGGTGTTTAATCCGGCCTTTGATGTGACACCGGAACAGTATATTGCAGCTATTATTACAGAAAAAGGCGTGGCCTTTCCGCCATTTCAGCCGAATCTGGAGGCTTTGCGCAAAGGGGAACCGCCACTGCACTGTAATGGTCGGGCGCTGCAGCAGCAGGTGGTGGACGCTGCGAAAAAAATGGCCCGGGATGGCTTGAGCAGCGGCAGCTTTGGCAATGTCAGCGCGGTGGACCGGCAGCACGATCTGCTGGCTATCACACCATCGGGGGTGTTGTACGATGCTATGGAGCCTGCCGATATCTGTCTGCTGCGTCTGAATCAGCGTCCGCTGGAAGGCGTTCAAAACCGGTATAAGCCATCCTCGGAGCTGCCCATGCACTGTGCGGTTTACAGCGCCCGGAAGGACTGCAATGCCATTCTGCACACCCATGCGTCCTACTGCACCGCCTGTGCATCTAGTGGTAAAGAGCTGGGCCCTGTTATCAGCGAGATGGGTATGATCGCTGCCGGAGCGGTGCCGCTGGTGCCTTACTGCCCGCCAGGCAGCGCTGAGCTGGCCCAAAAGACGGCGGAAGCATTACAGGATGCCAACGGCTGTTTACTGGCCAACCACGGTGCTGTGACGGTTTCAGACACGATGGAGCGGGCTTATCTGCTGGCACAGATTCTGGAGGATGGTGCCCGGGCGGCATGTCTGGCTGCACAGATCGGCCAGGTGCAGGAGATTCCGGCGGCAGACTGTGCTGCGCTGTATGAAAAAATGAAAGGGTATGGACGGTAGGAACAGAATGAGGCTGTTTCTCATATGCTGTAACAGACAGTGAGGTGAGTACAGCGTGATATGTCGTGCGGTCTATACAATCCGAAAGGTGAATCCTGCGGAACAGCGACTGATCCGGGAAACTTTGCAGCAGGCAAAGCAGCGGATCCTGCTGCAGCAGCTGCAGGACGGATTTCCCACCTTTCGCCATTATGGAATTGATTTAGGTGACGGGACGGTGGTGCATTTCAGCGGAAAAATGCATCACATCCATGCCGATGCCTGGGTGCAGCGCACCAGCTGCGCCCAGTTCTGCCGGGGCGGTACGGTTTTTCCGGCCTGTGAGATCTGCTTTGCTTTTCTGCCGGAGGAGGTTGCCTGGCGGGCGTTGAGCCAGGTGGGCGGCAACTTTGGCGGGTATCATTTTCTTTGCAACAATTGTGAGCACTTTGTCAACTGGTGCGCCTGCGGGCGCCGTATCTCCCGGCAGGTGATGCTGCGGGACGGGTTTGGGGAGGATATAGAGGATTGAATATTTTATTTGTAGGAGATATTACCGGCAGCGCCGGGCTGGAAAAAGCCCGGCAGGAGCTGGGCCGTTTGCGGCGTCAATACAAAGCCGATGTGGTGATCGTGAATGGAGAAAATGCGGCAGAACGCAACGGTATTACTGAAAAACAGTTTCGGGATCTGCGTTTTGCCGGTGCGGATGTGGTGACGCTGGGCAATCATGCCTGGGCAAACAGCGAGATCTATCAGTTTATTGATCAGGAGGATGCCATCATTCGCCCGCTGAATTATCCGGAGGGTACAGCGGGGAAAGGCTACACCATTGTGGACCTGGGGCGGGTGCAGCTGGCTGTCGTCAATCTGCTGGGCAATGTGTATGTCAGCACACTGCCGTCGCCTTTCACCATGATCGATGCGGTGCTGCAGGATCTAAAACAGCAGAATGTGCGGCATATCATCATTGATTTTCATGGCGAAGCTACCTCGGAAAAGATGGCTTTTGCCAATTATGTGGACGGGCGTGTGAGTGCCGTGCTGGGCACTCACACCCATGTGCAGACTGCAGATGGCCGCATATTACCCAAGGGAACTGCATATATCAGTGATGTGGGCATGACCGGTGTGGTGGACTCGGTGCTCGGTGTAAAGACAGAGCTGGCTATCCAGCAGTTTATGACACAGATCCCAGTGCGGTTTCAGCATGCCGAGGGCAAAGCGCAGCTGTGCGGCGTTGTGGTGGAACTGGATGATAAAACGGGAAAAGCCACGGCCATCACGCCGCTGCAGGTATAAAACAAAAATTTTTTTCCACATAAAGGAATATTTCCTGACGCATTGAATATATATTAATATTCCAGATATTACTATTTTTCAATTCTTCAGGAGGGAACGATGATGGAAGTATTAAAAGTTTCAGCAAGATCAAATCCAAATTCTGTGGCTGGTGCACTGGCCGGAGTGATCCGGGAGCGAGGCGGAGCAGAAATGCAGGCTATCGGAGCAGGGGCACTGAACCAGGCAGTAAAAGCAGTGGCGATTGCGCGAGGATTTGTAGCGCCCAGCGGTATTGATCTGATCTGTATACCGGCTTTTACCGACATTATGATCGACAACGAGGAACGGACTGCAATTAAACTGATTGTAGAACCCCGCTGATCATTCCGTTTATCTTTGCAGTTATGATAACAGCAGCGATCCGATTCATATTCCAGCAATCATCACATCCATCATCGTACCCAGAATTGCACTTTTTATCGCTGCAGTTATAGCTACCCACTTTTTTCAATCATCATAAACAGTAACACAAAGAAGCTGTCGCATCGGTTTTTCCGGCGACAGCTTCTTTGTTATT
>CAMFFG010000158.1 GCA_945949655.1 uncultured Peptococcaceae bacterium | reverse complement strand
CATAAGTTGATCAAACAGAAATTGCTGGAGGGGCTGCTGTTGTTGTCTGTGGTATTGCTGGCTGCAGGCTGTGGCGGTACACAGACGCCGTTAAACAATGTGGATGTGGAGCAGTATCAGGAGACACGCACACTGGGAGAAAACGGACAGACGACGGTTGAGCTGTCATATCCGGTGGTATCGGCTGTGACCAATGACAGCAAAATGGACACTATGCTGGAAAAACTGAATGAACAGTTCCGGCAGGATGCGGAGGCTTTTGTACAGCAGGTGGAAGCACTTGCTCTGGAACAGGAGAATGCGGGAGAGGCTTTTGTTTACAGTGCCGAAGTGCGCTACAACGACAAAGGCATGTTATCAGTGGTGCAGGCCGAAAATTTTGCCGGGCAGCGTTATCTGCAGTATGCGGCAACCTATAGTCTGGCCGATGGCGAAAAGATGACGCTGGGCCAACTGATGGATATGAAAGAGTCCGAAGCGGAAGAAACGGTAGAAAAGCAGCTCTGCGGTGTGGTGCAGGCTTATCCGGATACCTTCCATGCAGATGCACAGGAATATATTCAGCAGCATTTTTCGGAAGTGCAGTACTACCGGTGCGCGGAAGGCATGGGTGTGTTCTTCCAGGCGGGCGATATTGCGCCGGCAGAACTGGGCGTGCAGGAAATCGTGATGCAGTAAGAAGCTGCTTGAAAAAATTGCTTGCAGCAAGCAGAATCGAAATGGGAAAAGGCTTTGTCCTGATGGATCTTTACATCGGGACAAAGCCTTTTTATGGTAATGTGTATGGAGTTGTTTTATTTGCTCAGCAGATTACATACGGCGTTGGCATAAGCGACAGGGTCGTCGATGCTCAACCCTTCGATCAGCAGTGCCTGGTTGTACAGGATATTGATGTAATCGGCAGCTTTCTGCTCATCGGCTGGATATACGCTGCACAGAGTCTGGAAAATAGGATGGTTGGCGTTGATTTCCAGAATGCGTGCGGCTTTGTGATAGTTTGGTTCCGGCATGGTGTCCAGCACCCGTTCCATTTCGATGGAGATCGGTCCTTCGCTGGCCAGGCAGACTGGATGACTCTTCAGGCGGGTGGAAAGCTTTACTTCTTTCACTTTGCCTGCCAGTGTTTTTGTGCAGAAGTCCAGCAGTGCTTTATTGTCCTCTGACTTTTTGGCAGCTGCTTCTTTTTCTTCTGCACTTTCCAGGTCTACATCGCCGTCTGCGATAGATTTAAACGGTTTTTCACTGTAATCCCGCATTACCTTCAGGGCGAATTCGTCTACATCATCGGTTAAGAACAGAACTTCATAACCTTTTTCCTGGAACTGTTCGATCTGCGGTAGCAGGCTGATCTGGTCTACGGTTTTTCCGCAGGCATAATAGATAGCAGTCTGATCTTCTTTCATCCGTTCTACGTATTCCTTCAGAGTTACCAGTTTCTTTTCAGTGGAGGAATAGAACATGATCAGATCCTGCAGCATTTCCTTGTGAGCGCCATAGTCGCTGTAGATGCCAAATTTCAGCTGCAGACCGAAGTTTTTAAAGAACGCGTCATATTTTTCCCGATCGTTTTTCTGCAGCTTCAGCAGTTCGGATTTGATTTTCTTTTCCAGACTGGTGGCAATCAGTTTTAGCTGACGGTCGTGCTGCAGCATTTCACGGGAGATATTCAGAGACAGATCCTGAGAATCCACAAGACCTCTCACAAAAGCAAAGTGATCCGGCAATAGATCGGCACATTTGTCCATGATCAGCACGCCGTTGGCATAAAGCTGCAGACCCTTTTCAAAGTTCTTGCTGTAAAAATCATAAGGAGCGTGCTGCGGTACAAACAGCATGGCTGTATAGGTAGCAGAACCTTCGGTGTTGGTGTGGATGGTCAGGACAGGATCTTCAAAGTCGATGAATTTTTCCCGATAGAAACGGGTGTATTCTTCTTCGGTGATCTGAGCCGGCATCTTTTTCCACAGCGGTGTCATACTGTTTACCCGTTCGATCTGAATATAGGATTCATATTCTGGATGTTCCGGGTCGCAGCCTTCTTTCATTTTGCTGCGTTCCATAGGCAGATGGATCGGGTAACGGATGTAATCAGAATATTTTTTGATGATGCCGTGAATGCGGTAGGTATCCAGGAATTCATCGTAGTTTTCTTCCGGTGTGTTATCCTTGATGGTCATAATGATTTCGGTACCAATGTTTTCTTTATCGCAAGGTGTGATGGTGTATCCATCGGCGCCGTCCGATTCCCAGATATAACCCTGGCTGGAGTTTTCGCTGCGTGTAACAACTTTTACATTTTTGCTGACCATAAAAGCGGAATACAAGCTTACACCAAACTGACCGATGATGTCGATATCCTCGTTTTCATCCTGATTGGCTTTGAAGTCCAGAGAACCACTCTTGGCGATGGTACCCAGGTTGGTATCCAGTTCTTCTTCGGTCATGCCGCAGCCATGGTCACTGACGGTTAAGATCCGGTTATCTTTGTCGATATTGATATCGATGGATAATTCATCCCGGTTGAGGCCGCTTTCCCCTTTCTGCATTGCGTTGTAATACCGTTTGTCGGTTGCGTCGCTGGCGTTGGAGATGATTTCTCTTAAAAAGATTTCCTTGTGTGTGTAAATAGAGTTGATCATCAGATCCAGCAGACGTTTTGATTCTGCTTTAAATTCAGTTTTTGCCATTTAAAATCGGTCCCTTCATATATAAGATTAAAAGTAAAATGTTTAAACAGAGTGATGTTCTGTTAGCACTCAAATTTGATGAGTGCTAACAGAACATATAATATACCCGTTGCAGAAAAAAAGCAAGTAGAAAATGCCAGTTTTTTATGAAAAACTTGTGGAGAAATTGTATCAATTTTTTTAAGAGCAATGGTTGCAGCTTGTATTATGGCCGGTAATCCGGTATACTTTTCAATGAACTGGTTTGTTTGCCAAAAAGCAATTAAGGATTATATGGGATATGGAAGATAGACCATCTGTACAAAACAAAGCAGATGGATATGTTATCTGAGAGACACGACAGATTAGGGGGATATTTTTATATGAAACGGATACTGGCCTTGTTATTGCTCTGCTGCTTTTGCCTGACCGGTTGTGAGGAACCGGTGAAGGCAGTGCAGGAAGAGATCTGGACAAATACAGCATATCAGTCCAATGAGACCTATGACGTTATTGTTATGGGTACCGAGCCGGAAGGCATTGCGGCAGCTGTGTCGGCGGCCCGCAACGGCATGAAAACGCTGCTGCTTGGTGAAGATGAAGCATTGGGCGGCCTGATGACCATCGGGGAACTGAACTTTATCGATATGTGCGAGAGCCGGGATAGCACATTACTGACACAGGGCTTTTTTCTGGAATTTTATAATGCGGTGGGCGGCAGTGCCTTTGACATTACAGAGGCCCGCAACTATTTTCTGCAGGTGGTGACGGCAGAACCATTGCTGACGCTGCGCACAGAAAATGATTTTGTTGCGCCGATTATGGATGGGGATACCGTCACAGGCATTGTAACAGATGAAAACGGAACACGGCGGGAATATTACGGTTCCCGCATCATTGATGCCACGGTGGATGCTGATGTGGCTGCTGCGGCTGGCGTACCCTATACTTATGCCGGTGAGGATATCGGCGAAAAAGATCGTCAGATGGGCGTGACCCTGGTGTTTGAGCTGTCTGGTGTGAACTGGACAAAAGTATCCATGCATCTGAACTGGCAGCGGTTTAAAGCGGAGTTCCTCAAACAGGGAAATGCTGATATGGGTGCGACCAAAAAGACGGCCTGGGGTTATACGAAGGAAGGCTATGCCTACGAGCCGAACGATGAGATGATGCGCCTGCGGGGATTTAACATTGCCCGGCAGAATAACGGCAATGTATTGATCAATGCGCTGATTATTTTTGGCGTGGATCCGCTGGATGATGCCAGCAAAGCGGAAGGCATTGCCCGGGCTCAGGCGGAAATGGAGTATCTGATTCCGTATATTCGGGAACATTTTGACGGCTTTGAAAAAGCGGAACTGGTGAAGACTGCGGAACAGCTATATGTGCGGGAAAGCCGGCACATCATTGGGGAGTACCAGCTGACCATTG
>CAMFFG010000157.1 GCA_945949655.1 uncultured Peptococcaceae bacterium | reverse complement strand
GTGCCGTGGGCCATCACTTTGTTATCCAGCGCATTGAGACCCCACGTGTTTAGTGGCATATTGACCAGAGAAAGACCGATAGTACGCACCATATAGACAAAGGATAAATAGAAAAGGGAAGTATTCTCGTTCATGATAACTAAAGGCAACGTAAAGGTGGCTGCCAGGAAAAGACCAGGAATGGCTAGCTTCCGTGGGCCGAATTTGTCAAACAGACGACCGCTAATGGGGCTCATGATCAGCATGGCAATGGAGGCAGGCAACATTAGAAAGCCCGATACGCTGGCACCGTAACCGCGAATTGTCTGAATATAGATCGGATTTAACACGGTCCCAACGATCAGAGCGGCCTGCACCAGCATGGTCAGGATAACTGAGATAGCAAATTTTCTATTGGTCAAGATATGAATTTTTAGCAATGGTTCTTCTAAATGCAACTGGCGATGTACAAACAGAATGAGCGCAACTGCACCGACCAATAGAGTTACAAGGACTGTTGTGCTGAACCCTGCAGAACCAATGGCACTGAAACTGTATAACAGTCCGCCAAAACCTAAAGTGGACAGCACAACGGAAGGCATATCCAGTGTGAGGTGCGAGCATTCCCCCAGATTTTCCAGATAAAAATATGCAACCAGAATTGTTAGCAAGGCCAGAGGAACCATAGCATAAAACAGAATGTGCCAGCCAAAAGCATCAATTACCAGACCGGCGATAACAGGACCAACAGCAGGGGCAACCCCCATAACCAGACCGATCATACCCATACCAACACCACGATACTGTCGGGGAATCGTCAGCAGCATGATTGTTTGGCCCATAGGCATTAAAATACCAGCACCGGCAGCTTGTAGCATACGGGCAATCAGTACCATGATAAAATTGCTTGAGATGGCGCAGAGCGCAGTACCAAGGGTGAATAATCCCATAGACGCGAAGAAGAGTCTGCGGGTTGTAAAGCGATCAATCAGATAAGCGGTAACAGGAATCATGATCCCATTGACCAGCATAAAACCGGTCGTCAGCCATTGGGCGGTAGAGGCATCCACCTGCATTTCCCGCATGATGCTGGGCAGTGCAGGCGTCAGTAAAGTCTGATTTAAAATGGTGATAAAACCGCCAAACAGCAAAACAGCATTCATTAAAATCATTTTACTTGTAATGCCATATCGTGTAAGCGCGTTAGACATGGAAAAAACCTTCTTTCTTGTAGTACGCGGGGTAGAAGAAAAAATATGACCACATTTATTCCGGGAAAACAAGGAGTAAAAATGATCATATCATCAGTATCAATAGCGTACTATCTAATTACTATTTAATATATTATAGCGCAGAGAGGGGAAAAGACAATAAAAAGAATGCTATATTATAGAATATTCCTGAATTATTAGATATGTTTATAAAAGGACCCTATAGTACGGGAAGAGAAAGGGAACATATTGAGCGGCGCAAAATTGAAAAAATTGGTTTGCTCCTGTTGCAGGCATTCGGTATAATAAAACAATGTGAAATGGGGCGAATAATATGCGAGTTCATAAGAGAAAGCGACGCTACCGTCTGAAAAAAACGCGTGAAGCAAGGATCAGGGTTGGGATTACTTTACTGGCATGTCTGGCACTGCTCGGTGGCTTTTTTCATGGCATAAAACTGCTGTGGCCGGTTTCGTATCTGGATGCCAGCGTGACGGAAATTGACGGAATCCCTGTTTATACCGATTTTTTAGATGAAGCTTGGCGGGGACGCACGGGAGAGCAGCATCGTATTAAATGGCTGGTGATTCATGAGACAGGAAATCCGGCGGCAGGTGCCGATGCAGCCATGCACAATCGCTATCTGCATAGTGAAGAACAGAAAGAGATACCGCTTTCCTGGCATTATACAGTGGATGACCATCAGATCTATCATCATCTGCCCGATTCAGAGCGGGGCTATCATGCCGGTGATTCCAGTGTCAAAGGCGGCGGCAATGACTGCGGCATCGGCATTGAAATCTGTGTCAATGCCGACGGCAATTACGATCAGGCAGTAGATAATGCAGCCCATTTGGTTGCTGCATTGCTGAAGCAGTATCATCTTGATATTTCCGCAGTAAAGCAGCATGGAGATTTTATCAGTAAAAATTGTCCGGAGCACCTGCGGGAAGGAGATAACTATCAGCAGTTTTTAGAAAAAATTAAACAATATATGTGAAGGAAAAGTAACAATGTTGCATAATAGATTGCATTCTGATGCAGATTTCGTGCAAATTTGTTTTTGGAGCCTGAACTCTGGTATAATCCTTGTGCTATCATTTGACCATAATGACTTTGATAACGATAACAGGAGCGTGTGCCATGAATTTACTATTTTCGATTAACCAGAAATGTGTTTCTCTATTGCAGACCTGTCTGCAGTCCATTGCACTGCAGGGTGGGGATACCGTTTACCATGTGTACGTTTTCCATTCGGATCTGACAGAGGAAGACATAATGGCCATCAAACAACTTGGTCTGGATGGGATGTCCTATCAGTTTATTGCGATTCCAAAGAACATGTTCGCAGATTTTCCAGTAACAAAACGCTATCCGGAGCAGATTTATTACCGGCTGGCCGCTCCATTTCTGCTGCCGGAGCAGTTGGACCGCATTCTGTATCTGGATGTGGACCTTATTGTGATCAATTCCCTGTTACCGTTATATAAAAGCGATTTCGGGGACAACTGGTTTATGGCCTGTACCCACACAGGGGAATATCTGACCAGACTCAATCGCATCCGTCTGGGGCTTGACCCGGATCAGGAGGTGCCTTATATCAACACGGGCGTTTTGCTGATAAATCTCTCTGCGCTGCGGGCGCATACCAGTCTGGAGACAATTCGGCAATACGCCGCTGACCGGCAGAATGTTTTATTATTGCCGGATCAGGATATCCTGACTGCTTTGTATGGCGATAAGGTAAAGCTGTTGGACAGTATGATCTATAATTTAAGCGATCGTATTTTGAAACTCTATAATGCAGATCCACGCAACGAGAAAATCGATTTGGCCTGGGTGCGCAAAAACAGCGTGATTATCCATTATTTTGGCCGTAATAAGCCGTGGCATGATGTGTATGCGGGTATTCTAGATGTGTTTTACAGGGAAACCCTGGAGACCTTGCAAGCTCGGAACGGCAGGAGGACAAACCCATGACATTGACATATTCTCTTACAGAACTGCTTTTTTATCTGCTGCTGTATTCCTTTTTGGGCTGGGCTGCCGAGCTGCTTTTTGGCGCTATCATGCATCGGAGCTTTATTAACAGTGGCTTTTTAAATCTGCCTTTTGCGCTGCCTTATGGCATGGCGGCCGCTGTTTTGCTGGTGGCTTTGCCTACACTGCAGCACAATCTGATCCTGCAGTACGTTATGATTTTTGTTGTATTAAGTCTGGTGTGGAATCTGTCGGGCCATTTTGTCCGAAATGTCAGTCATAAAAATGTGTTTGCCCACAAGCACCGCACACTGTTTCATGATATTCGGAGCACCGAATCCACTATGGCACTGGCTGCTGTCTATTTGGTGCTGTATCTGGTAGTACATCCCATTGTTTTCAGTCTGGTGGCATTGATACCAAAACTGCTGCTGACGGTTCTGGTATGGGTGTGGGTCGGCCTGGTGGCCGTAGATTTTATCACGGTGTTATATACCCTGAAAACCAACAATCGCTCGGAGTACGGCGAGGAACGGAAACATCGCACATTGCAGCTGGCAGACAAGATGGTGAACGCCATCTGGAGACGGCTGCAGAAAGCATATCCCGGAATCCGGGAACCGGAGGATATCACACCGGAACGTTTTGTATTTGCGCAGGGCATCTGTCTGGATAAACTGATGTGGGTATTTCTGGTGTCATCTTTTCTGGGTGCGCTGATTGAAATGGTATACTGCCGTCTGATGGGTGACATCTGGATGAATCGCTCCAGCTTGATATATGGTACATTCAGTGTGGTGTGGGGATTTGGCGCAGTGGTCCTTACGGTTGCACTGCAGCGGCTGGCTGGTAAACGGAGTATTCAGATCTTTTTCGGAGGCTTTTTTATCGGTGGTACTTATGAATATCTCTGCAGTGTCCGGCCAGTGCCGATTTTTGTGAC
>CAMFFG010000156.1 GCA_945949655.1 uncultured Peptococcaceae bacterium | reverse complement strand
AGCCGCTGGCCCAGCCCCACCTTTTCCAGCAGTGCTGTGGCCCGCTGCAAACGCGTTTTGGCCGGTACCCGGGCATAGATCATAGGCAGCTCCACATTGTTCAGCGCCGAAGTGCGGGGAATCAGATTAAAAGCCTGAAACACAAAGCCGATCTTCTGATTGCGGATATCGGACAGCGCATCGTTGCTCTGCTGGGATACATCAATGCCGTCCAGCAGATACTGCCCGCTGGTGGGCCGGTCCAGACAGCCCAGTATATTCATCAGTGTCGATTTGCCCGAACCGGAATGACCCATAATAGCCACAAATTCGCCCTGCTGAATGGTCAGATTGATATCCTGCAGCGCATGGACCTGCACTGCGCCCGAATCGTAAATCTTATGCAGATCCGTAATACGGATTAATTCATTCATCGTCTGCCTCCTGTCCGCTTTACACCATCGTTACCTGCACGGTCATCCCATCGGTGAGGCCTTCCGGATTCAGAACCAGCTGATCACCGGCCTGTATGACATCGCTGATGAGCTGCACGCGCAGATCGGTCTCCAGCCCCAGCCGCACCGGGATGGTCTCCACAGTATGGTCTTCTTTCACCCGCATAACGCTGCAGGAGCCGTCTTCATTCTCCACCAGGGCTTCCGGCGGCACTGCCAGCACGCTTTTGGCCTCTGCCAGAATAATTTCCGCTTTGGCATTGATACCGGCTATGAGCTTATCGTTGTACTCCGTCAGCCGGATCACCGTGGGGATGACCCGCTCCGCACTGCTACCTTCTTTTAGTTCACCGGTGGGAGAGATGCGCTCCACCACGCCGGCTACTTTCTGTCCTTTCAGAATATCGGCGCTGATCTCCACCAGCTGGCCCGGCTGCAGATCGGCAATGTCATACTCGCTGACATTGACCTGCATTTGCAGCTGCTGCAGATTTCTCATCGGCAAAACGGCCCACGTTGATATTCACCCGTGTCACGGTCCCGTCAATGGGACTGGTGATCTTTCCGTCCGACAGGCTTTCCTGCTTGCGCTGCAGCGCATTGCGGGCTGTCTCTATATTTTTCAGTTCCGATGCAGTGCCCTGCACCTTGCCATTCTGCACCGAATATTTAGATATTTCCGCCTGCGCTTCCAGCAACCTTGCCTGGGCTTGCTCTCTGTCTTCTACCGAAATACCGCCGATAGCAAACAGCGCTTCCATGCGGTCTGCATCTTTGCGGGCTGCCGCCAGCGTCTGCAGAGCTTTTTCGTAATCCTGCTGCCGGCTGCGCACACCATCCTCATACTGGGCCTGGGCCAGCGCCAGCGCATCCTGCGCCGCGCCGATCTCGTCGGCCATGGCATCGGCATCCAGCATGGCCAGCACCTGCCCTCGCTGCACCCGATCCCCTTCTTTCACCGGGATGGCAGTCACCTCATAATGCAGATTGCTGACGATCTCCACCGTTTCTGTTCCGGAAAGCGGCGCTTTCAGCGTGATAGAGTCCCGCAGATCGGTCTGTTCCACTGCGGTCACCGTCACCGGTACCGCCGCATCGCCACCCCGATTCACAAACCAGAAGCCGCCAATGGCCAGCGCCGCCAGCACGGCGCCTGCAATCACCTTTTTCTTTGTCAATAATTTTATTTGTCTCTGTTTCATACGATTTTTTCTGGCCTCCTGTCCATAATGCTGCCCTTGCAGAAAAATTCTCTACTTCTAGTGTAACAGAAGAATCTTACATTTAGCTTACGGCTGTAAAAGAATCCGCACTGCAGATTGTTTTGCAAAAAATCTGTGTTCGTGGTACACTATTTAAAAAATCATGTTCAGGAGCTGACACCATTATGTCTTTCAACCAATCAGAAAATCCGTCACACAACCTTACCAGATGCCCCTATCGCACTGCGCTGCAGCAGATGCAGTGGAAAACAGCCTTCACGCTGCTGTTGTGGGGTCTGGCGCTGATGCTGCTGCAGTTTCAGTATGTTCTGGATTATGCGCCTCTTTTGCCAGCGGCAGGTATTGTGTTAACCTTTCTAGGCTTTTACCGGCTGCGGGACGAAAATAACGCCATGCACAACGGATACCGGTTATCCCTGGTGGCGCTGTTTGTCTATCCTTTCTATCTGCTGACGGTCACCACACCGCTGATTCTGCTAAACTGGCTGGTGCTGAGTCTGCAAACTTTGTTTCTGCTGTATCAGCTGGCCGTTCTGCTGCTACTGCACCGTGCGCTCTGCCAGATGGCACAGCAGACTGGCCAGAAGGGCTTCGGCAGATCCCTGCTGGCTTTGCTGGTCTGGGCCGTACTGCAGCAGATCGTCGCTTACACGGCTTTCGCAGGCAGTATGCTGGTGTGGCTGGCCTTTGTCCTGTTTTTCCTGCTCTGCCTGTGGGTCATCTGGATCCAGACCGGTGTACTTTTCCAGGCCGGCTATCGGCCGCGCACTGCAGTGGGAACCCTTTCCAGCGGCTGGTGTGTCGGCGCCTACGCACTGCTCACCGCCCTGTTACTGCTCAGCGGGACCATATTTACCGTTTCGCTGTACTATTAAACAGCACCAAACAACACACAGATCGCAAAATAAAAAACGAGCCCGGCATGATTCCCGCCAGACTCTTTTTTTATATCGGTTCTTTTATCACGTTTATTCTTTCATCGGTTTTCGCTTAAAAATCAGCTCCATGTTGTCCTCTTTGTGAAACATCAGCACAAAACACAAAAACAGCGGCAGCAGATCCAGCAAAACAGCTTTGTAAACGAAAACCTGCGTTAGCACTGCCCCTAGGAATGCTCCAGCCATAAACGCTGCCACTAAAAGATAATACAGCACACTTTTGCTGCGCTGCGCGGCATCCCCAGTACGCTGATAGCTGCACATAGCCTCGGCGGCGATGCGCAGATTGCCGGTGCACATGGTAGACGCATAGGCATTGCCGTGAATTTTGCGAAAGCTTTCCACCTGCAGGGCACACACAAAAGAAATGATACTGTTTACCAGCCAGTTCCACCGCCCATCCAGAAAGGCTGTGCCAAACAGCAGCACTATCTCCAGCAGCAAAACCACCTGACGCCAGTGCAGCCGGTTTCTCTGCTGTTGCTGCCACTTCAGCTTTCCGGCCAGCAATACTCCCAGCGCAAACACCACAATGGGCAGCACATACTGCAGCGCCGTTCTCCACTGGCCCTGGGCCAGGCTAAGCCCCAGCAGTACAATATTGCCTGTCTGGGCATTGGCAAACACCTCACCCCGGCACAAATAGGTATAGGCATCCAGAAACCCGCCCGCCAGGATCAGCAGAATTCCCAGCAGGATCGAATCGGACATCTGTTTTTTCTCCTGCACCTGTTCCATTGTCATCGCCCCCTGTCCGCACAGTTATGTTTCTCCGCTGTAATCGCGTGTGCTTTATTATATTCCTTTTTTGCCAGAATGCAAGCGAATCCGGCAAGAATATAGCATATCTCCAGCACCACAAAAGCCGGATGCAGCCTTTAAGGATACGCAAGGCGAAAAAATCTGAAAACAACGACGCTAGCTGGAAAAAGGACAAGTCCGCACTGTCAGCCTCGCTCTGGACGTTCGTCCAGCTCGTCCTGACAGCCTGCGGTGCTGTCCGCTCTGAGTCGGAATCTGGGCAGATGCATCCGTTTCTTAAATTTTTGTTGCACCATCAAAGAAGTCCTACATCCGAGGACACAGGACTTCTTCTTGAATTAGATTTGGCCCACACCGGGCACATAAAAAACAAATCTGAGCAATCACACCGATTCCTCAGACCTGTTTTGCTGTGCTTCTCACCGTTTCATCTGCCGCAGAAGAATCCGGCTTTTAACCGCCTGCACACATATCTCTGTCGTGTGCATAAGACTGTCATGGCTCAGACACCTGCTTTTTCACGGCAACATACTCCACGTCCGGCTCCCGCACCTGCATGGTATAGGCCGCCTCATGGTTCATCACTTTCAATACATAGTCCAGCGGCACCTCAAACTTTTCGGCAATGACACCGGGCTCCAGCAAGCCTTCTAAAGCCCGGATATTTTTCTCCCGCTCCGCTGTCTCACCCTGCGCTACGCCAAGCTCCATGCCCTGCTCTATGCCCTGTTCCAGGCCATATTCCACGCCATCGGCAAAGGCTTCCTCCTGGGTAACCTCCAA
>CAMFFG010000155.1 GCA_945949655.1 uncultured Peptococcaceae bacterium | reverse complement strand
AAGACCTGTACCTGGCCGCCAGAGAAGCAGAACAGTTTATCCGCGCTCAGTATCCCGATGCCCAAACCTGCCCGCCCCACACATTCAGCCCAGCCTTTGAGGCGGACATGCAGCAGCTGTTTGTGCAGCTGCAAACCGGAACCCTAAAACCATCTGCAGCCCGCCTGGGCTGGCCCTATTACCTGCGCCGCAGCATCGCCGCCATTTTGCTGTGCTTCCTGCTGGCCTGCGCTACCATGCCCGAAGCCGTCCTGGCCGGCTATCAGAAACTGATCGAAGTTGTGGAATATGTATTTGAGGAATATACAGAATTTCGATATCGGTCAGATGTTGAAGGTGATATGGAATTTAAGCCGCTGAAACTGGGATATCTGCCGTCCAAATTTAAAATGATGGAATATGAGATAGATGATAATAGTGTAGAAGTAGTATATGGCGATGAAAAAGGCCAATACATTAGAATATACCAAAGAAGTATGAATGAAAACAGTAACATACGATATTATTTTGATACTGAGGCTGTAATAACTGAAGTAATATGGATTAAAGAAGATAAGATAAAATTAGTATTTTCTAAAGAAAATAAGATTTATTTTGTTTGGCAGCATGAAAATTATCATATTAGTGGTCAAAGTAATTTAACAAAGGAAGAATTGATCAAAATTTTAACTAAAATAATTTTTTGAATTTAGTATAAATTTTATGCGCTATGAAGATTAAAAAATTAATAATTTTTTGTCCGAATTTGCCTCCTTAATTCGTTTTAATAAATAAGAAGGGAAATAAGGATAAAATGTTTTGAAAACTTTCCTTCTGAAAATATGGAAAGGAGGGAAGAAGATGAAGAAAAGTATACGAAAATTTTTGGCTGCTGTATTGGTAGTTAGTACAATGCTGATATTAGCACCAACAGTTTCTATGGCGGAAACCGCAGTTGAACCGATTACAAGTCAGCAGGAGAATGAAATAATGCCTCGCTTTACGTATATTGCAGATGCCTTATGTGATCTAGAGATTAATGGAACTACAGCTACTGTAGATTGCTGGGTTGCAGGACAGTATGGAGAGGCGACAAAAGCAAAAGTTATTGCTGAACTTCAGGTGAAAAATGGTTCTTCTTGGCTCCCGGTAGCTATATGGACTGACACACAAGATAACTATAAAGCTTCGGTAAAAGAAGATAAGTCCGTAGTGACAGGACATACCTATCGTGTAAAAGCAACTTTTACTGTATGGGAAGGTAGTCAGTCAGAAGAACGGATATTTTTCACTAATGAGGTAACCGCCTAAGCAAAACAAGCAGAAACGGAAAGTGTGCTCGGTCATCGGCAGTGATGGCCGGGCGGCTTTCTGACCGTGAGACACATGTGACAACAGGAACAGGACAAAGATGAAACAGAAACAATAAAAGATAAAACAGATAAAATAACAGAAACTATTAGCAGGCAAAGACAGGCAGGGTCCTCCCTGTAGTATGAGAGCGCTCATATGGTTCGCCGGACAGGCAATTTGGGCAATTCTGTAAAAAACAAAGAGGGGGAACTGCAACAAAAAAATAAAAGATAGAAGCCTCTTCGCACAGACGTGCGTCATACAGCAGGAGACCGACCGGTCTTTGTATGAAAAAAGAGGAGGCAACTTATGATGCACACATATAATAAACTATTTAAACCCATGTTTCAGCAGTTAGCAGAAACATGTCGGAAAAAGTTAAAATTTACACAGGACCGCATGGCAGAAGCACTGTATATTTCGCCGCGATCCTATCGGGACTTTAAGGCCGGCAAATACTCCCTATCGGCATCTACACTGCTGATGCTGTTACTGCTTTTATCCGACGAGGATGTACTGCAGTTTCTCCAACAGATGCGCCAACTGGTAGAGCAGACAGATCCCGATGAAGTGACCGGCACAAAGCAGCAGGGTTAACACAATAGTATAAGAAGACTGTCCCTTCCTGTTGCAGCCCATCGGGCCCTGGAGGGGTTTATTATTATTCGGAAACGATAAAATAGAAAAGTAAAACAGCAAAAAAGCACAGCCATACGCGCATTCTGGTATAGCTGTGCTTTTTTGCAGCTGTGTTTTTACATTTAGTTCACAATGCGGCAAATCTTTTTTACGAGGAAGAAAAGTAGGCGTTCGGTAGACAAAACGCAAAAAACATTGTCAGAAGAGATGAAATACTATATATTATAGAGAAACGTATATTTTTTAATATGGGAAATCTGAACAATGCTTTGAAAGAAGGAATTTATGGTGGAATTAAATATTCTCCTGATCATATTTGCGACGGTGCTGGTAGCGGCAGTGGTGCACGGCATCAGCGGTTTTGCTTTCGGGATTATTATGCTGATGGTGCTGCCTTATTTTTTCAGCTATTCGCAGGCGCTGGCTATGGTGTCGTTTATGACAGTGTTATAAGAAGTACAAAGTGGAAAGCAAAACGGATGGCAGCAGGAAGCGCTGCTTTCCGTTTTGCTTTTCTTTTATTTTAAATCTTGAGAACAAGGGTTAGATATTGAAACAGAAGCGAAAAAAGTTTATAATGGACACAGTATTAAAATGTGGAAGGATGCGATTATTTTATGGCAAAAAAAACAATGCAGGATGTTGAATTGACCGGGAAACGGGTTCTGATCCGGGTGGATTTCAACGTGCCGAGAAGTAAAACAACGGGGGAAATCACCAATGATGTGCGGATCCAGGCAGGCGTGCCTACCATCAAATATCTGGTGGAACAGGGCGCCAAAGTGATCATCATGACCCACATGGGCCGTCCGAAAGGGGAAGTAAAAGAAGAACTGCGTCTGGATCGGGTGGCAGAACGACTGGCAGAGCTGATCGGTCAGCCGGTCAAAAAGCTGGACCAGGTGGTAGGGCCGGAAGTGGAAGCCGCCGTAGCTGCCATGCAGAACGGCGATATTATCATGCTGGAAAATGTGCGGTTTTTGCCGGGCGAAACAGAAAATGATCCCGAACTGGCCAGACAGCTGGCTGCGCTGGGCGATGTTTTTGTCAACGATGCTTTTGGCACTGCACACCGGGCCCACTGCTCCACCGAAGGTGTGGGACATATTCTGCCGGGCGTGATGGGCTTTTTAATGGATAAAGAAATTTCCGTGCTGGGTAAAGCGCTGAGCGAAGCCGAACATCCTTTTGTGGCTATTGTAGGCGGCTCTAAAATCTCCGACAAAATCGGTGTGGTACAGAATCTGCTGGAAAAAGTGGACTGCCTGATGATCGGCGGCGGTATGGCCAACACCTTCTTAAAAGCAAAAGGTTACGAAATGGGCACCTCTCTGGTGGAAGATGATAAAACCGACCTGGCTCTGAAAATTATGCAGCATGCCGAACAGCTGGGCAAAAAACTGCTGATCCCGGTAGATCTGACGGTGGCTTCTGCCATTGAACAGCCGGAAACAGCGCAGGTGGTAACGGTTGATGCGGTGCCAGCGGATAAAATGGCGCTGGATATTGGGCCGGAAACGGTAAAATTGTATCAGCAGGCCGTGGCCGATGCCAAAACCGTGATCTGGAACGGACCAATGGGCGTATTTGAAGTGGATGCCTTTGCGGTGGGCACTGGCGCTGTGGCGCAGGCTGTCGCCTCCTCGGGCGCGTACTCTATCGTCGGCGGCGGTGATTCGGTTGCCTCCATCGAAAAAGCTGGTCTGAACGATAAAATCGACCATATTTCTACCGGCGGCGGCGCTTCTCTGGAATTTTTAGAAGGGAAAAAATTGCCGGGGATTGAAGTATTACAGGATAAATAATCACAGAATGGGGGAGTTGCATTGCGGAAACCCATTATCATAGCAAACTGGAAGATGTATAAAACCAGAGCAGAGGCTGCGGCGTTCTGCCGGGCTTTTCTGCCGCTGATCCAGCAGCAGAACCAGGCGGATGTGGTGATCTGCGCACCCTTTACCCAGTTGGATGTGCTGGCCGTGGAGTTGGCGGGCAGCGGCGTGGGCGTTGGCGCACAGAATTTTTATCCGCTGCCGGAAGGTGCGTTCACCGGTGAGGTCAGTCTGCCCATGCTGCAGGAGATCGGTGTGCAGTATGTGATCATCGGCCATTCGGAACGGCGGGAGATTTTCCATGAGGATGGCGCGCTGGTTCGGCAGAAGGTGCAGGCTGCCTATGCAGCGGGCCTGCAGCCTATTTTATGTGTGGGGGAAC
>CAMFFG010000154.1 GCA_945949655.1 uncultured Peptococcaceae bacterium | reverse complement strand
TTGGTCCAGCCTGTGATCTCAGCCTTGTCGGTGCCAGCTTTATCCGAGGCCACATATACCTTAATGCTGTCTCCATTCAGTGTTAAACCAGCCGATAAAGTATCGTGGAAAATATACTTGTAGGTGTCATAACGGCTCATGTCCGGCACAGAACCAATCAGATGAAATGGAACTGCATCACCCATATTGTAGTCGGCCACATCGTTATAGCCTGTTCCATAACCACCATCCTGCTTGTACTTGTCATCTTCCAGCACTTTTTTCTCTACAGTAGGAGCATCTGTTTTAACGGTAATATTGATATTGCCTACCACCTGCAGCAGCGCTGTATTGTAGGCGCCTCCTTCTCCTATATTTGCAGTGGTATCCACAACCAGATAGTACCCATCGGCCAATGTGTTCTCGCCGGAAGTCAACGTTGTACCACTGCCTGTTTTGTTGGCATAAGCCAGTTTAGAAACAGCGTCAGCTAGGGCTGTGTTGGTGTTATTATCGCCCAGTACTTTGGCTACCACAGCGGCATCGGCACAATCTGTAAACAGACTGCCATAGGTGGTATCCGCTTTTAAAGCAGTCAGAAAAGCATCGGAATTAATCCCACTGCCCCACTGAACATCGAACAGAACACCGCCTTCCTCACGACCAGAAAAAATCTGATAGGCTGTGAAGGTGTGATCTTTCAGGAGCACATCGCTGGGAACTGTAACGGTAGCTGCAAATGCCGCTGGCACAGCCAGTGTGAACAGCAGTGCTACCATCAGCAGAACGCTGATAATTTTTCTTGTCTTTTTCATGTGTGATCCCTTTCTTTCGGAAAATTTAAAATTATTTTTTCTTGCCTGTATTGTTACGCTCAAGGAAGTGCTATAATTCCTCCCTTCCGCGCTGTTTCTGTTTATATAACAGCATCGTTGCTGCCGCCATCAACAGCAGTCCTGCCAGTATATAGCTTAGTGTTCCCGAACCGCCGGTCTGCGGCAGGGTGTAATCGGGCGTGACGGCTACATCGTTGGCCGCTAACAGTGTGCCGCCTACTTCCACAGCAGTGCCGTTAAACCCGTCAGGTTTACTATTGGGCTGTGTTTGGTTTTTATCAATTTTGACCCAGAAATTAAATGGTTCCTCGCTCTTTACATATCCGTCTGGTGGAACAAGTTCAACCAGCTTATAAGCTGTACTTGCTGCAAGATTATGGAGCATAAAGGTTCCATGATCGTTGGTTTTCAATGGCTCGGTGTTTATCTTCTCCCAAACATTACCTTCCCATTTATACAGATCAAACTGAGCTCCCGGCAGAGCCTTACCCGCATAGCCTGTTTCGGTTTTCTGCACCGTGATATATGATCTACAATTATCATCATCTGGATTTGGTTCGGTGATCTTGCCGGTAAAGTCTGAACGGTGGGATTCGGCTCTCACATACACATTCTTGGCCACTACTGTACCGTTCAGATTCTCATTGATATTGACTGTCGCGCCAGGTGCAAGAATAATGCCCGTCATCAGATGTGTGATGATGGTAGTGTCCTGCGCATTAGTGAAGTTCCAGATAACTTTCCCGGCAGAAAATTCTATTACCTCATTAACGCTTACTTCCTGCCCATCAATTACAATCCGCGCTTGAGGCATATTCAACTCGCTAATGCCCGCGCAATCCACATTGATAACGACACTACCGCTGTGTCCGCTCTGAAAGCCATCCAATCGGAGATAACTACCCAATTCGCTCAGCCCTGCAGCAGTATAATTCGCCACACCAACGGCATCGGGGTCATTGAGCATCAGCGTGTTATAACTGCCGCCGGTGGTGTAAATCAGGTTGGCTTCCATAAATCCGGCAAGATTTCTTGCAATCTGGCTTATCTCCTGTTCAACACGGTTCAAGTCGATCAGCGGTGCGGTATTCGTGTCCTTATCCTGCACAAAGTTTTTCGGCTTATCAATCTTCGTTCCGTTCACACCAAAGGCGTTGCCGTTGTCCTCAAAGGTGATCGTATTCTCGCTGCCCAGCGCCAGTAGATGCTGCTCGTTAGACGCACTGGTAGCGTTGATCTGGGCATAGGATTGAATATAGGACAATTCATCCGCATAATTATTTGTGCCGAAGTTCGAACCAGCGTATAATGTCTTGGCCAGCACATTCCCGTTGGTATGAGCCAGCAAATGAGCTTCATTAAAAGCAACGATATGGAAGCTGCCAGCCGTGCCGATGGGGCTGTTGGCGTTATAGTATTTGGAATAGGCTGAATCGGTGATAAAGGCATCCTTCACGGAATTATAGGTCAGCTTAGAACTTCCTGCAATCAGACCGTTGGGCGCACTGGAGCGGACAAACATAAACTCCGCACTGTTGGGCCAGTAGCTTTCCGATGCGGAAAGCTCTATAACATTACCGCTATTTTCATCACAGGTAACTTCTAAATTGTTCAGAGCCGTTGGTTCACTATTTGAATTTTTGTTATACACATAATCCAGAAAATCATCACCTGTCACTTCGGTAAATAATCCTTCCGGCCAGGAAAAGTTCAGCGTATAACCGCAATTCAGATTAGTATGCGTCTGCTTATTGTCATTCTGAATCAGATAAATTTTATAAATGACTGCTTCTTTAATCACCTGTCCATGACTGGTAAAGATCTGCAGCGCATTTTCATAGTCATCTGCCTTTTTCTTTTCCACGTTCAGCGTATACTTATCCGGTGTATAATAAGTGCTGTCCAGTTGCAGGGTAATAGTAACGGTATCATCCGTGTATTTGAATGCGCCTGTGTCGGTGGCAGCATCTGTACTCAGCAGCATAATCCCATACTCCGAAAAGCTTTCGGTTGCAAAGTTCACGTTCACGGTGCCGTCGGCTTCGCTTTCCACCTCCGTCTCCAGCAACTCCGGTTCCTGGGCCATGTGTTACACCTGCACGGTGGCGGATGGTTCCTCGGTCAGCAGCGTGTTGGGCTTAAGGCTAATGCAGACTTCCACTGCGCCGCCCTCCGGCTCTATCTCCACGCCGTCGCACACCAGGCTGATGTCGTACACCAGATGCTGCAGGATATTTGACTGGGGCTGAGCCTGCCGCAACAGCTCTTCGCCGACCTGCACAGTGGCCTGATAATCGTCCCCATCTGCCGCCAGCGGCTTGATTTCCAGTTTGCTGCCTTCCGGCAGCTGTACCCCAGCAGGCACGGTCACGGTCACTACAACTTTGTCATCCTCGGCAGTGAACACGCTGGGTTCCACTGCGGCCAGCGGGGTCTCATTTTCCGCAATGGTGCCGCAGGCTTCGCTGTGGGTGTGCTCCGGCAGGATACAGATCAATTCGCCGTTTTCATTGTAGCAGGCTTCATCATGACTGTGCGCCTCCAGTCCGCAGATATATTCTACAGCTTCATCGGGGCTCTGCTCTGTCGTGCTGTCGCCGGGTTCCGCTTCCGCGCCGGGTTCCGTGTCGGCTGGCTCTGCATCTGGCAGCTGTTCTTCGCTGACGCTGCTGCAGGCTTCACTGTGCTGGTGTTCCTCCAACCCACAGATCAGTTCCCCGTTTTCATCATAGCATGCTTCACCATGGGCATGTTCTTCCATGCCGCAGATATATTCCGTGTCTGCATCCGGTTGCTGCTCTGCTGTATCCTCTGTTTCATAGCAGGCGTCGATATGCTGGTGTTCCTCCAATCCGCAAATCCGGGCATCATCGGCCAGGCAGGTGGCGTCATGCTGGTGGGCCTGCACTTCCAGCTGGCCGCAGACCAGTCTGCCAGCCTCGTCATAACAGTCCTCGCTGTGGGTATGCGGCTCGGTGTATTCTATGGTGTCACCGTGCAGATCCTCCATAATAAATGCCAGCGCACTGCCGGTGGCGGCGTCACCTGTTGCTTTCTCCGCCAGTACCGGCTGTTCCACCGTGTACGAGGGCACCTCATCCAGCGGACAGACCAGATCCCCGTTGGCATCATAACAGAACTCGTTGTGGGTGTGCAGCACAAAGTCTGCATAGCCGCAAACCAGATCCCCCTGTTCATCGTAGCATTCTTCATTGTGCGTGTGCAGCTGCAGATCCGCCATGCATGCATAGCCGTCGGCTGTGCGGGTGTAGCAGTCTGCCGTGTGCACATGGGCCTCCATACCGCAGCTGGCAGGCCGCTCCATAGTAATGGCAGGCAGAATCAGGGCATAGGTGGTCACAAACCCGACCAC
>CAMFFG010000153.1 GCA_945949655.1 uncultured Peptococcaceae bacterium | reverse complement strand
GATCATAGCAGAGGTAAAGCCGCCGTCAATGCAAGCTTTGCAGATATCAAAATCTGCACCGTGATCCAGATGCAGCGCGATAGGAATGTGGCTCTGTTCCTGCAGCGCAGCTTCCACCAGCTTCACCAGATAGGTATGGTTGGCGTATTTTCTGGCGCCAGCCGATACCTGCAGGATCAGTGGAGAGTTCAGCTCTCCGGCCGCCTCTGTAATACCCTGTACTAATTCCATATTATTGACATTGAAGGCGCCTACCGCATAACCACCTTCATACGCTTTCTGAAACATTTCTGTTGTTGTTACTAATGCCATTCTAATTCCTCCCTGAAAAGTATTCTATGGCATTCATTATACCATACCGGACAGCCATTTCAAAGGCGCATAGTCACCTGAATACAGAAAAATTTTTCTTTTGTTCTATCATTTTTAAGGCCAGCCTGCCTGCGCAGGTGCACCGGAACCATGTGGTACCATTCATGCACTATCCTGCTTTTTCTGAGAAGTTGGACAGAATGTTCTGTTATATTTCTGTTATTGGGCTTTATTTTTTAGTTCTTTGCTTTTTCCGGCGAGTCTGATAGAATATGTTTAACAGATTATATTTCAGCAGCTGATTGGCTGAACAACAATTCTGCTGAAACAGAAACGGAGGTTATTTTATGAAAACACTGATTATCGGCGGGGTGGCCGGTGGCGCATCGGTGGCAGCCCGCCTGCACCGTCTTGACGAACAGGCAGAGATCCTCATTCTGGAACGGGGCGAATATATTTCTTTCGCCAACTGTGGCCTGCCCTACTATATTGGCGATGTTATCACAAAAAAAGAATATCTGGTTTTGCAGACGCCACAAAGTTTTGACGCCCGTTTTCGCGTAGAAGTGCGGGTATTCTCTGAGGCTGTGGCAATCCACCCGGAAACCAGAACGGTTACCGTAAAAAATCTGCGCACTGGAGAACAGTATGAAGAGTCCTACGACAAGCTTGTACTGTCCCCTGGCGCTGCACCGATCCGTCCGGCCTTTGTGCCAGCAGACAGTGATCGTATCTTTACTCTGCGTAATATCCCGGATACCTATAAAATTAAAGATTATATCACAGCCAATCAGAGTAAATCGGCGCTGGTGATCGGCGGCGGTTATATTGGCCTGGAAATGGTGGAAAATCTGCGCCGTGCCGGGTTGGACGTCACCCTGCTGGAACGCTGCGATCAGGTGCTGCGCAGCACACTGGATCTGGACATGGCATGTCTGGTTCATAAAGAATTGAAAAAGCAGGGTGTTCATCTGTATTTCAATCAGGAGATCACTGCTGTGGAACAGCAGGGCAGCATTATCTGTGCGCATACTGCGGAAGGACAAACCTATTGTGCTGACATGCTGATCCTGGCCATCGGCGTTGCGCCGGAAAGTGCGCTGGCCCGTCAGGCCGGTCTGGCTTTATCAGCAAAGGGCTGTATTCAGGTAGATACACACCTGCGCACCAGTGATCCGGACATTTATGCGCTGGGCGATGCCATTGAAGTCACCCATTTTGTCAGCGGCCAACCGGCCCATATTCCGCTGGCCGGTCCAGCCAACCGGCAGGGGCGTATCGTGGCCGATAATATCGCCGGTTTAGATAGCGTATATAAAGGTACGCAGGGTACGGCCATTCTCAAATGCTTTGACCAGACAGTGGCCGGTACCGGTCTGACCGAATATGCTGCTAAAGCTGCCGGTTTTGACTATGAAAAAGTATTTGTGTTTCCCATGTCCCATGCCTCGTATTATCCCAATGCCTGTGAAATCAGCATGAAGGTCATTTTCACCAAAGATACCGGACGGATCTTAGGTGCTCAGTTATTCGGCAAGGACGGCGTGGATAAGCGCTGTGATGTACTTGCAACTGCCATTCGCGGCAATATGACCATGTATGATCTGGTCCATCTGGAGCTCAGCTATGCTCCGCCATTCTCTTCGGCCAAAGATCCGGTCAATATTGCCGGTTTAGCGGCAGAAAATATTCTGACCGGGAAAGTGGATATTTTCCATTATCACGATATTGCTGCACTTGACCCTGAGCAGGTGACACTGCTGGATGTGCGTACTGTGAAAGAATACAACAAGAGTCATATTCCAAACTTCATCAATATTCCGCTGGATACCCTGCGGGATAACCTGGATAAGCTGAACCAGACCAAGCCGGTGTATGTGACCTGCCTGGCCGGGCTGCGCAGCTACATTGGCTGCCGTATTCTGATGCAGAACGGCTTTACCTGCAAAAGTCTCTGCGGCGGTTATGAAATCTACTGTAATATGAACAATTAAATGGTGTTTCTCTATAAGCGGAATCCTCTGACTGCATGTACACGGTCAGAGGATTTTGCTGTCTCTTTTATGCCGTACGGCAGGCAGTGTTACTTTATTTCTGCTTTTAAGGTACCCGTGCTCTCCAGATGGTTATACTGGCTCAGATTTTCTGCCGATGTGATCACAATCTCCCAGAGACCAGGCTGGGGAAACCTAGCCTTTACCGCACCGCTGGTGATGATCTCACGGCTGTAGGAGGCGCCCAGATAAGGGGTCTGATCGACCAGTTTTCCGTCCGGGTCATACAAACTGATCTGACAGCGCCCCAGCGCAACCAGATGTTCCTGCTCATTTTGCGGTGCCTGCTGACTGATCTGTAAAATCGCAGACAATTCCCGACTACCGGCAGGCACCTGCAAATACCAGGACTGCGTCTGTCCCTGCGGGATGGAAAACTGCCAGGTGAGATTCTCTTCTTTTTCATAAAAAACGGTCTCCTCCTGCAAACCAGAACGCCGGACGATCTGCGTTTCACTCCGCGGTAGCTGCTTTAGCTGCAAAGCGCCATAACCCTGCTCTGACGCAGCAAAATCCAGGTCCTTTGCCCAGGCTGCCAAAAGATCCTGCATCTGCTCTGTCGAAATATGGAGCTGTTTTTTTTCTGCGGCCTCCTGCACATGGCTGATAGCAGCCGTCACGATTGCGGCTGAAATGCTTGTACCGTAATCGTACAGGTAAGATGCCGCGTACCACGCCGGAACTGTGGAGACCACACCGGCGGGCGCTACCAGCAGAGGGCCACAGACTCCATTCAGTTTTCCTCTTCCGCTGTAGTCGGTGATAAATGGTTCTTTGAGCGAAACAGCCTTATCCAGTGTATATAGTGTGGGTTCCACATAGCTTCCGACCCCGATCACCGATTGCACGCGGGCAGGATACGCAATGGTATTTTTTCCCGGCCCATAATTGCCCGCTGCTGCCACAACAGGAATATTGGCGGCCTGCGCCCGATTTAATGCTTCCTCCAGCGCATCACAAATGCCTTCCTCCTGCGGGATACTCAGACTCAGATTGATGCTGTCTGCGCCGTCCATAACTGCCTGCTGGATCGCCTGGGCCAGCAGAACCTGAGAAGACTGTCCATCCCTGTTGAATATTTTATATACATACAACTGTGCCTGTGTTGCCAGCCCCTGATAAGCTGCTCCATTGCCAGCCATCACACCGGCCAGAAAAGTCCCGTGCCCCAGCGTATCGGCAGTAAGCTGGATCTGCGTTCCGTCTTCCGTGATACTGGTCAGTGCCAGATTCAGATTATAACCAGAGTTGTGCAGGGTAATGTGCTGCGGCTTTTCCTGATAACAGTGTAAGGGCTGCTCATCGCTGAAATCGCAGTTCTGATTTGTATCAAGATAAACACAATTATAGATTCCCTGCTCAGCGGTCACCAGCACAGCAATCTGCTGCTCTGTCTCCGGAAACAGTTCCGGCTGAAACTCATTCAGTTTTAAAAAGGACATGCGATATTGCTGCACGGTATTGGGAATCTGTCCAATATGATAAATCGTTCCACTGGCTGCCACCTTATCGCCATAACAGGACACAGCCTGTGTGTATAAATAGCCCTCCTGCGTAAAATCGCGATAAACCACTACTTTATCTGTCCAGTCTGCATTGGGCTGAAAGGCCTCGTGACTCAGATCAATACCACTGTCAATCAGGGCAATTTTCTGTCCGGCACCACTGGTATGGTAAACATTACGGAACTTTGTGATCCCGCAGAGTGCAGCGATCTGCTCCACACTGTTCTGTGGATTCTGATTTGCTGTATATTGCGGATTAAACGGCGCTGTTACAGCAATGCAATCTCTGGCCCCTCTGTTCCAACTGCCGCCATAATGATCGCTGGC
>CAMFFG010000152.1 GCA_945949655.1 uncultured Peptococcaceae bacterium | reverse complement strand
ACAGATTGAATTTCTTTTGTGGCTGTTTTTTCTGTTGCACTTTATTTTACAATGAACCTTTCATAAAAAAATTGTAAATTAAAAAGAAAAAGATTGCAAAATACACGAGAAAACAGTATCATTATCACTGTATAAAAATCATTTTAATTTACCGCAACGGTAAAACGAGAGGAGATATTTTTCCAATGAAAAAATTTAGTAAAGTTCTGGTCGCTGGCGTTATGGCTGCCAGCATGGTTCTGTTTGCAGGCTGTGGCGGCAATGACAGCAACAAAGATGCCAATGCAAATGCAGAAGCAGATAATCAGGAAGCAGTGGTGCTGACTGTTGGTACCAATGCTGCCTTTGAACCATTTGAAATGATGGCAGAAGACGGGAAAACCATTATCGGTTTTGATATTGATCTGATCAATGCCATTGCAGAAGATCAGGGCATGACTGTGGAAATGCAGAACATGGAATTTGATGGTCTGGTGATGGCGGTACAGAATGGCCAGCTGGATGCTGCTATTGCTGGTATGAGCGTAACACCGGAACGGTCTGAACAGGTTGCATTCAGCGATACCTACTATGATGCCGGGCTGAACATTGCAGTTGCTGCTGACAATGAAGATATCAAATCGGAAGCAGATCTGGCTGGCAAAGTGGTAGCCTCCCAGATGGGTACCACCGGTGCTGCAAAATGTACTGAACTGCAGGAAGCAGGCGCTGTTGCTGATGTTAAATTGTTGGAAAACATCAATGTCTGCATGTTGGCTCTGTCCAATGGCGAAGTTGACGCTGTTATCATGGACATCCCGGTTAACGGCGCTTATGTGGCAGCGCATCCGGAAGAAGCCAAAATTGCTGCTGAAATTGTAGCAGAAGAACCAGAAAAGTTTGCCATTGCAGTTGCCAAAGACAACACTGAACTGCTGGAAAAACTGAACGCTGGTCTGGCGAATGTAAAAGCCAACGGTACCTATGATCAACTGATCGAAAAATATTTTGGCGTAGCTGAATAATTTAAAAGAGCAATTGGCTAAATAAAAGGGGAAAATCGGAGCGGTTGTATAAAGTCTGATACTTTATGCAGTTGTTCCGATTTTTTTTGTTTTTCTGATGCGGAATTTGTTGCCAGAAACGTACTGTATGAGGTATAATAATTAAAGGTTTTGCATGAAAAAGGGAGTGTTATAAAAAGAATGAACAATTTCTGGTACCATTTCTGGACCTTAATGCCGCGTTTGTGGGAAGGAGCCGGAATTACGATTAAAATCACAGCCATTGCTGTATGTGTGGGCATGATCATCGGTATGGTGATGGCCTTGAGCAAATTGAGCCATATCTGGCCGCTACGGATTATCTCCAACATCTATATTGAATGTCTGCGCGGCACGCCGCTGTATGTGCAGATTCTGCTATTCCATTTCGGGATTCCAGGGCTGGTCAACTCTATGGACGGTATGAGCGGATTCCATTTTGATGTTATGACGACTGCCATTGTAGTCTGCAGTTTAAACAGTGGCGCATATATTGCGGAAATTTTCCGTTCCGGTATCCAGTCCATTGACCGGGGGCAGATGGAGGCCGCTCGCTCACTGGGGATGACGCACACCAAAGCTATGCAGTATATTATTCTGCCGCAGGCGGTAAAACGGGTGATCCCGCCGCTGTGCAATGAATTTATTGTTCTGCTGAAGGATACTTCTCTGCTGGCGGTCATCGGGGTAACAGAAATCATGAAAACAGGGCAGATCTACATTACCACTACCTATGCGCCGTTTCCGGCATACATTGGGGTAGCCTGTGTATATCTGATTCTGACCTTTACCATTTCCCGCGTGGTCAACTACATTGAAGTGAAATGGAACATGAGCAGTAAGTAAGGAGGACAGCCATGATTGAAGTAAAAGATCTATATAAGAGCTTTGGCAAGCTGGAGGTGCTGAAGGGCATCACAGAAACCATTCAGGACCAGGAGGTCGTCTGCGTGATCGGTCCGTCCGGTTCGGGCAAGAGTACTTTCCTGCGCTGTCTGACTCTGCTGGAACAGCCGACATCGGGTACCATTATTGTCGATGGGGTGGAGATCACTGACGAAAAAAATGATGTAAACAAGATCCGCGAAAATATGGGTATGGTGTTTCAGCGGTTTAATCTGTTTCCACATATGAATGTGCTGGATAATATCACATTAGCGCCCATTAAGGTGAAAGGGATGGACAAGGCCAAGGCAGAAGCGATAGCCATGGAACTATTGAAAAAAGTAGGGCTGGTGGAGAAAGCGCAGGCGCACCCGGATAATCTGTCTGGTGGTCAGCAGCAGCGCGTAGCCATTGCCAGGGCACTGGCAATGAATCCGGATATTATGCTGTTTGACGAGCCAACCTCAGCGCTGGATCCGGAAATGGTGGGCGAAGTGCTGAATGTTATCCGTGATCTGGCCAAAGAAGGTATGACCATGGTGATCGTGACTCATGAGATGGGTTTTGCCCGGGAAGTTGCCGACCGGGTACTGTTTATTGACGGCGGCAAGGTACTGGAGCAGGGTACGCCGCAGGAACTGTTCGGTAACCCGCAGCAGGAACGCACCAAGAATTTCCTGGCTAAAGTATTATAATAGAATCAGAAATCTGCAGAGCGGCGGTTACACCTAAAACGGTGTGCCGCTTTTTTTGTGTGCGTTTTTTTCATAAAAGCGCAGAAAACACATTCGCCTGTATTATTTAGCGATAATCAATAGTAGCTTATAGTTCTATCTTGCAGAACAGGATAGCATTAATAGTTTATTACAAATATACGACAAGTATTGACAATAGATAATAGAAATATTATCATTATGTAAGCTGATGCAAATATATATCAAATAGAACAATATTGTATCACTATATACTGATAGAAAGGAGAATGTCTTATGAATTGTCTGGATTGTCTGAAAAAGAATCAGAAACTGATATGCTATGCGGGAGGTCTGCTGACAGCCTATGTGGGTAAAAAGCTGGCATCCAGCTGCAAAGTTCGCAAGGCCTGTGTATCTACACTGGCAAAAGGTATGACCCTGCAGCGGGAAGTTGAAAATTATGTGCAGAATATCAAGGATGAAGCTCAGGATCTGTGTTATGATGCTGCTGCAGAAGTAGCTGCCGCAGAAAAGAAGGATGCGGAATGAACTACCACATTGTCTATGATAAACCAGGTCGCTTACGGCTGCGCTGCGGTATGTATGCGTTTCAGGAACGTCAGGGCTTTGCGCTGGCGGCCCTACTGCGGGAAAATTCTGTAGTGCAGTCGGTGGAAGTCACCTATCGGAACGGTGGCATACTGATTTATTATCAGCCGGGGCAGCGGGAAGCAGTGCTGCAGCAAGTGGATGCCATTCAGAAAAAAGACTTGGCAGAGGTGGATGGGCAGGAAATCGATTTGAGCAATAAACTGGATACTGATTTCCAGATGAATCTAGTTCAGGTGACTGGCGCACATTTTGCTAGAAAGTTGTTTCTACCGCCACTGCTGCGCAATGCCTGGACGATATGGCGGGCCGTGGGCTATATTGCGCGCGGTCTGAAAGCTCTGTGGCATGGTAAACTGAATGTCGATGTGCTGGATGCGGCTTCCATTGGTGCAGCTCTGGCCCAGAGATCCTGTGCAACAGCTGGTTCGGTCATGTTTCTTTTATCGGTATCTGCTCTGCTGGAGGAATATACCTGTCAGCGTACTCATAATGCGCTGGCCCGCAGCCTGTCGATTCATGTGGATCAGGTATGGCGGGTAGACGGAGATGGTGAGACACTGATACCATTGTCCGAGTTGAACGTGAATGATGTGATCCGGATCCGTTCCGGTAATATGATTCCGGTGGATGGTATTGTGATTGAAGGCGAGGCTATGATCAACGAGGCTTCTATGACAGGCGAATCGCTGGCAGCAGTCAAACGGGCTGAATCCAGTGTGTATGCCGGCACTGTAGTGGAGGAAGGCAGTATTGCGGTTCGGGTAACGGCGCTGTCGGGCGAAAGCCGTATCGCACAGATTATGGACATGATCGATCACTCGGAATCGCTGAAAGCCGGTGTGCAGAGCAAAGCAGAATATTTAGCCGATGCCATTGTGCCGTTCAGTTTCCTTGGAGCCATGGCGGTGTTTGCCCTCACCCGCAACTGGACCAAAGCGCTGTCGGTGTTGATAGATCGGAAGAGCACACGTCTGAACTCCAGTCACCCGTCCCGA
>CAMFFG010000151.1 GCA_945949655.1 uncultured Peptococcaceae bacterium | reverse complement strand
TATGCCCTTATAGGGCATGAACAAACCGCCCGTTTGACGGGCGGTTTTGATTTCATTTGCCGTAACATTTGATTGTGCAGCCAATCAGCAGAGCCAGTGTCAGAAATTCTGTCCAGGCGATAAGAGAATGAATGGTCAGATCACTCTGATATACCCAGTTGTTAAAGATCCACCAGAAACGGATACCGGTATGAAGTCGTAGCCAGATATAAATCAGTATCCACAAAGCCCATCCGGCTTTTAACAGTGGATGTGATCTGGCACTTAAATAAATCAGAGGCGCGACGATGAGAGATGCGATTATAAGTGGCAGAAAGATTGTCCAGATCCCCAGTAAAAAACTTAAAATAGTGCCCAAAACGCCGCATACTAAAAAAATAATGGCAACAAATTTCTTCCAGCTAAGCGGCTCTTTTTCTGCTGAAACGGCATTGGATTGGGTATGTTTCTGTGTTGTTTCTGCTTCTTCCGCTGTTTCAGGCGAAACAATTTTTTCGGCAACGGTTTCTCCAATTAATTCATTGGCAGAGGCTTTGACCGGCTGGCCTTTGATCAGTTCATCCAGCGATACATCAAACAGCTCGCTCATCCGGAGCAGCTTGGCCAGCTCCGGAACAGAGGCATCGGTCTCCCATTTGGAAATAGACTGGCGGGATACTTCCAGCTGTTCGGCCAAGGCCGCCTGCGATAATTGTCGTCTGGTGCGGTACATGCAGATTCGTTGGCCTAGTGTCATGTGTTTTTCCTCCCTTGCAAGAATCATATTTTCTGCTTTTATTATAGAAGATCACACCGCATCAGGCAACCAGGCCAACTTTCCAGGCCCGCAACCAGCAGTTGCTTTTGGGCTGTGCGGCGGTATTTTTAAGTTTCCGGCGCTTGCCGATATCCCAGATACACAGTTCCGTTATCCTCCCGTGTGATAGGCTGACGGCAAAAATACTGCCGTGCTGCAATACAGTCGCCGATAATGGTATCGGCGATTTTCTGATTATGCACATCACCGCGCTGGGCGGAGCTCCACTGCTGGCTGGTCAGGCAGGCTGCCACGCGGATATTCAGGTTTGCCTCGGCTGCTCTGGCCAACATCATCGGCGGCACCGACAGACAGTCAGTGCCTACGGTCTCCAGCAGGTGGCGGGATACACAGTGCGGGCCATGGGATGGCGTTGCCAGACCAATGGAGGAAAACAGCCCCAGTTTGCGATTCAGCATTTCCCGATAGTGTAAAACTTTTTTTGCTGTCTCTGAGCGGTAGCCGATATAAGGGTAACAGTTGGTCAGAGCCAGATCGCAGTTTTTATAGGCTACCTGGCAGATCAGGTCCTGCAGGCAGGCGGAAAACGCACCCTGCAGATCGCCGTCTACAAATAAAACTGTATTGGCTCCCAGCTTCAAAGCACAGCGTGCACCCCAACTGCGAGGCACATCGATCCCCAGTGGCAGTGGATATTCCATCAGAGCCACGCGGGAGGCAAGAGGGTGATGCAGCACCATAGCCCGTGTGTTGTCGGTGCAGCCGTTCAGCACCGGAATTACCACATCCAGCGCCAGAAGCTGCGCCAGATTATCCAGTACGGTTGTGATGCTGTCTTCTTCGTTATATGCAGGAATTACCGCAGCGATCATGATTCATCCCTCCCTGATACAGCATATGAAGGACAGGACGGAAAATGTTTCAGTTTTGATTGACATTCTTCGACTGTGCGGTAAAATAAATAACATGTGTTTTCCTATGCTGTGTAAATGAGCTTGGTAGAAAAACGCAGAAATAAACACAGAAAGAAGCTGAATTCCATGTCTCTCCCCGAAATGCTGCTGGTGGTCTGTCCGCTGGTATTTTTTGCGTCCTTTGTGGATGCCATCGCCGGAGGTGGTGGCCTGATCTCGCTGCCAGCCTATCTACTTACCGGCATGCCCGCTCATATGGCCATCGGTTCCAATAAATTTTCCGCCGCAGTTGGTACGGCCATCTCCACCGCCCGGTTTATCCGCAGCGGCAATCTGCATTTACAAATTGCGCTGCAGACGGCAGTGATCGCCTTTATCGGCTCTGCGCTGGGTGCCCAGCTGGCCCTGCATGTGAGCGATCATTATCTGCGCATTATCATGATGGTGCTGTTGCCCTGTGTGGCAGTGTTTGTGCTGTTCAACCGGCGGCAGATGGGCGATGAGAGCCGGTTTGAGCAGTTCTCCCGCCGCCGTATCTGGGGGGGCATGCTGGGCGCTGGCCTGCTGATCGGTATGTATGATGGATTTTTTGGTCCGGGCACTGGAACATTTTTAATTCTTTCCTTTACAACGGTCTTGGGCTTTGATTTAAAGCGGGCCTGCGGCAACACCAAAATCGTCAATCTGACCACCAATATTGCAGCATTGCTGATGTTTATTCTGGCCGGGCAGATCCATTATGCGGTGGCCCTTCCTGCCACTGTGTTTTCGGTGCTGGGCAACTGGCTGGGCAGTGGACTGGCCATCAAAAACGGAGCAAAATTTATCCGCCCGGTGATGTTTGCCGTGCTGTGTCTACTTCTGATCAGACTGACATACGATATGGTTTCTACAGCACTGTGATGCACAGCGCTGTTTTTATTGTGCATTCATCTTGGATATGATATGATAAAGACGGAAGGGAGGCCTGTTTATGTGTTACACATTAGAGGAGATCAAGGGAAAAACAGTACCTGTGGCGCAGCACTACGGCGTACAATCCCTGGGAATTTTCGGTTCTTATGCGCGCAATGAGGCCACCGAAACCAGTGATATTGACCTGTGTATTGAGAAAGGCGCTCTGCGCAGTTTAATTCAGTATTTTTCCTTTGTGCAGGAATTGGAGCAGAGGTTGGGCTGCCATGTAGATGTTGTTACTACAGACATAGAGGATAAATCATTTCTGCATCAGATTCTGGCAGAGCGGGTGATGCTGTATGAACGATAAAGATACAACAACAATCAGAAAAATGATACAGTATTGTAATGATGTAGATTTTCGATGCAGCGGTACCATTCTGACTTTGAATGTTACAGACGGGATATTTCATTTCAGTATTCCTGCAACATGTGCATTATTCAACTTGGAGAACTGGTAAATCGATTATCTGATGAATTGCAGGAGCAACATCCCGAAATTCCTTGGCATGGGATTCGCGGTATGCGGAATCTGCATGCACACGATTATGACAGAGTAGATTTATCAATCGTGTGGACCACGTTGTGCGAGGAATTACCTGTATTGAGACTGCAGCTGGAAGACATTCTGGATCAGTAAGACAAGAACCGTGTTTTTATTCTACAGCGCTGTGATGCACAGCGCTGTTTTTGTCTGCATAGGCTATAATATTTGAAAGCCGAGGGGTGGATATATGAGTGAACGGTTTCGGGTGGGGGATTTTGTGACCAGGGTTTCCCACGATAAGGATGTGTTATTTCGGATCGAATCCTTTCAGGTGCAGAACGGCAGGCAGACTGCGCTGTTAAAAGGTGTGGATCTGCGTCTGTGCGCTGATGCGCCGCTGGAAGATCTGATTCTGCCTACGGCCCAGGAGGTCAATCGTTACCGGCAGATTTATCTGAAACGCAGTCTGGATTTAATGCGGGGCATTGAGCGGCGGCATCAGGATACTGTGCAGGATTTCCTGTCCAGGGCCAAGATCAATTACAAAAAGAATGAGTGCAATCAGCTGGAGGTATTTGAAATTCCCGGCACAGTGCTGCATATTGACGGCGATAAAGAATATCTGGATCTTTGTCTGTCTACTTACAAGCAGCTGAATATCCGCGCTGTGGGATTTCATATACCGGAATGTGAGCAGCCGGAACGGGTAAAAAACCTGCTGCTGGAGTATACGCCGGATATTCTGATCTTAACCGGCCATGATGGTCTGCTGAAAGGGAAAAAAGGTTTTTCCAATCTGGATAATTACCGCAATTCGCGCTATTTTGTGCGGGCGGTGCGCAAAGCGCGGGAGTTTGAGGCCGGGCGCGATGACCTGATTATTTTTGCCGGCGCCTGCCAGTCCCACTATGAAGCGCTGATCCGCGCCGGGGCCAATTTTGCCTCGTCACCGCGCCGGGTACTGATCCATGCCTACGATCCGGTATTTATTGCGGAAAAAGTGGCCTTCACGCCCTTTAACCAGATGGTCAGCATCAAAGAGGCTCTGCGCGACACCGTGACTGGTGTGGACGGCGTGGGCGGTATTGAAACACGAGGCCGACTAAGGATCGGG
>CAMFFG010000150.1 GCA_945949655.1 uncultured Peptococcaceae bacterium | reverse complement strand
GAGGATATATCAGGCCTGAAAGATGATGTGTCAAACCTGAAGCAGGATGTATCAGATTTGAAGCAAGGGCAGATTGAGATGAAAGAGGATATATCAGGCCTGAAAGATGATGTGTCAAACCTGAAGCAGGATGTATCAGGTCTGAAACAAGGGCAGGCGGAGATGAAACAGAATATGGCCTGTGTTCTGGAGGCAGTAAACATACTGCAGCGACAGGAACAGAAGCATTATGAGGAATTATCGCGCAGAAACAGGGAGATTGAACAGCTGACATACATGAATACACTCGATATTGCAAAATTACGAGCGGCAAGATAGTAATACAGGGAAGGAGAGGCAGGGATCCTTCTCTTTTTATTTGCAAACAAAAAAGATTCTGTTACAATAAAAAGGAACGCATTTGAGATAGAGGAGTGAATCAGAAATATGCAATTACAGATGGAACCAACCTGGCAGGAACGCCAGGCCCAGGTGGAACAGCAGCTGCAACAATGGAGTAAAAAAGAGTTCTCTTTTCAGGAGCCGTATGTGATTTGCGACCCATACGGTATTGCACCACTGACAGCGCTGGTATTTTTTCAGACAGCCAGTGCAACATCGGTACAGGTCACAGTACGGGACAAAGCCGGAAACAATGACCTTCAATACTGCTGTCCACAGGCAACCCGGCACAGTGTTCCGATTTATGGACTGTATGCCGGTTGGAACAATCAGGTAGAGCTGCAATTGGATGATGGGCAGTGCTGCCTGGTGCAGATCCAGACAGCGGTGATACCACAGCAGCTGGCAGTGGCCGGTGCAAAAGGAACTCTGCCGGCAGGAGAATGGCTGTTTACTGTACCGGTTTCCGGCAGTGCACGGCCGGCTGCCTATGATGCGACCGGGCAATGCCGCTGGTATCTTACAGAAGAACTGGCTTTTCAGATTACGCTGGCGCATAATGGCCGTCTGCTGACCTGCGGTCCGGCTTTGCTGGATCCGCCTTACAGTGCGGCAGCTATTTATGAGATGGATCTGTTGGGCAAAATATATCGGGAGTATCGGGTGCCTGGCGGCGTCTGCAACGGCTTTTATGAAATGCAAAGTGGAAATCTGCTGGCGCTGCATCAGTTTTTTAACAGGGGCACAGCAGCTGATCTATGTATTGAAATAAAACGGGAAACCGGTGAGATCATTAAGGAATGGGATCTGCGCACAATGCTGCCCATGACCAAAGGTGGGTCGATCAGTCAGAATGGCAGTGACTGGTTTCATGCAGCCAGTGTGTGCTATGATACAGCAACAGATTCTGTACTGATCGCTGGTGCCCATCAGGATATCGTGGTAAGCATTGACTATGATTCCGGAAAACTGAACTGGCTTCTGGGGGATCCGGCAGGCTGGCCGGAAGAACTGGTGCAGCAGTATTTTTTGCAGCCGGAACAGGAACCATTTTTCTGGAGCTACGCGGTTAACAGTGTGCAGGCTCTACCAGATGGAGAGTTGCTCTGTTTTGACAATGGCCATCTGCGTGCCAAAAAAGGTGGAACCCCGCTACCGGCAGAGCAGCGGTATTCCAGGGTGGTTTGCTATCAGATCGATGCAAAACGGAAAACGGTGCGCCAGAGCTGGGCTTATGGACAGCAGGCAGGAAATCAGCTTTACGCACCATATTTAGGTAATTGTATGCAGGATGCTGCAGGACGGTTGCTGATGAACTTTGGCGGCATTGGCTTTTTGCAGGGCCAGGTGGCTGAACCGCCGGCCTTTTTCTTACAGAAAGATTTTCCGGAAGTGGAAATGCAGACCGTGATTTTAGTGCGGGAAAAGGAGACAGTTACTTATGAGCTGCGTCTGCCGATCAACTGCTATGATGCCAAAATAATCGCCGTTGCCCAATGCAGTGCGTCCGACCCTGCGGTGGCAGGGAAAGTACTTGGTCAGTGGCATGGCAATGATATGTATGATCTGGAGCTGGAATGGGAGGATGCGGGAAATCTTGCAGAGTCCTATCAGATACAGGCGAAACTGACGAAAGAACAATTACTGCTGTCTGGCTGTTTTCAGCAGGGAGAAATGGTTTTACTGCTCCTGGAGGGCAATACAACCCTGCAGTTCTATATGCAGACGACCAGAGCCCCCTATCTTACAGCGGGAAGGCAGACTTTTGCCAAAGGCTCGGAACGGCCCATTACTTATGTGGTTTCTTTGCATGGACTTTCTGGACGCTACGAAATATGCATTGGCATTGATGACAAAAAATATCACACCGGACTGTGGTTTCAGTGTGCATAAAGATTCAGAAACGGGAGGATGCGCAGATGACGGAAGTGAGACAGATAAATGGAGCGGAACTGGAGGAGCTTTTAAGCAGTGGCAAGCGGGTGCTGGCAGATTTTTTCATGGACAATTGCGGACCCTGTAAGATGATGAAAGTGATTTTACAGGACTTTGCAATAACAGAAGAAAATCTGGAGATCGTGACCATGGAATTAAGTCGGAATCCGGAGATTGCAACAAAATATGAAATATCCACCGTGCCCTATCTGATTTTATTTGAACAGGGTGAGGTAAAGGAACGAATGCTGGGGATTCAGCAGAAGACAACATTACAGGAGATTATAAACAGATAAGGAGACTTACTTTATGGAAACCAGTGTGACAAGAGAACATGCTCTGGAGCTGCTGTACAAATATAATAAGGAACCGTTTCATCTGGAACACGCCTATACTCTGGAAGGTGTGATGGGCTGGTACGCCCGGGAGCTGGGTTATGGTGAGGATGAAGCGTTCTGGCGCATGGCAGGCCTTCTGCACGATATTGACTTTGAACAGTATCCCGACCAGCACTGTAAAAAGGCACCGGAGCTGCTGCAGGAGATCGGCGCCAGTGATGCGCTGATCCATGCTGTATGCAGCCACGGTTATGGTCTGTGCTGCGATGTGGAACCGACTCATCCTATGGAGAAGGTACTGTTTGCCGTGGATGAACTGACTGGTCTGATCGGCGCTGGCGCCCGGATGCGTCCATCGAAAAGCGTGATGGATATGGAAGCGGACAGTGTGAAACGCAAATTTAAAGATAAACATTTTGCAGCAGGCTGTTCCCGGGATGTAATCCGCACCGGAGCAGAACGGCTGGGTTGGGAACTGAATGAACTGTTTGGCAAAACCATTCTGGCTATGCGGGAGTGTGAAGCAACCGTGCGGGAACAGATGGCGGCGCTGCAAAGCTGACAGTAAAAAAGAGACTGTCACGCAGATAGGATGTTATCTGTCGTGGCAGTCTCCTTTCACTTTTGCTGTGTGAGAGCATTATTTAGGGGTTGGTGTGACGCGGACGAACATGTTTTCCAGTTCTGCCACAAAGCCAGACACCGGTTTGCCGTTGGCGATATCTTCACCGATCTCTTTCATGCGGGTGAAGGTATTGGCATCTTCCATCACATACACGGTTTCGATTTCTGTGTCAGTTTTTTTGACCACATTGCTGATTTCTTCTTTCAGTGTAGCTGATTCAGCAGTATCGGCAGTTTTTTCAATATCTACCGACACATATGCCAGACGTTCAGAAATAACCACGCGGCTATCATTTACCTGTGGGATTTCGTCGGTGACGGCCTTGGCAATTTTTTCAGCGCGCTGATGCAGGTCTGTATTGTCCACATTGGATGTAGTGGTATTGTTACCTGCGTTGTTCTGTTCGCTGGCGGTGTTGTTTGCAGTCACATTGTTCTGCGGTGTCTCAGCCTGGTTGTTATTGGTTGATGGCGTTTGGTTGGCATTGTTGTTATTTCTGCCGCAGCCGGTAAAAATCAGACAGGACACACAGAGTAAGGCAACGGATAACACAAAAAATTTCTTTTTTCGAGAAAACATATCTTGACCTCCTTTGTTTCAATGGCTATAGTATTTGACAAAACCACATTTCTATACGGCTTTTTGCAGATGAAAAAATTTTTCATATTATTTTTAAATATAAAGGAGTACATCGATGAAAAAACGGGTGATTGTAATCGGCGGCGGTGCCAGCGGTATGATGGCGGCCATCACTGCAGCGGAAGCTGGCGCGGCAGTTCAGCTGCTGGAAAAAAACGACCGTCTGGGAAAGAAAATGCTGATCACTGGCAAAGGACGCTGTAATGTGACAACAGCCAAGGATACGGCAGAAATTATCAACAGCTTTGTACACAATGGAAAATTTTTATACACAGCGCTGAATCGGCTTTCCAACGTGCAGGTACAGCAGTTTTTTGAGGAGGCTGGCGTACCGCTGAAGGTGGAACGGGGCGATCGGGTGTTTCCGGT
>CAMFFG010000149.1 GCA_945949655.1 uncultured Peptococcaceae bacterium | reverse complement strand
CTTGTCCTTTTTCCAGCTAGCGTCGTTGTTTTCAGATTTTCTCGCCTTGCGTACCCCTAACAACCGACCAGAAGGGCGTCGGGCGCGCGTCGCTCGAAAATCTGAAAGCCGCCTGGCTAGCTGAAAAAATCCTGCGTCCTGCGGAGGTAAAGTTTGACGCGGCGCAGGCACTACAACGAATTTTTCCTGCGCGTTGGGTATCTGCGCATCAGCGCGGAACCTGTCGAACGATTCTTCTTGCAGAACTGCAAGGAGGACTATCCGGAGCACGGCGAACAATATTTATCCGAATCCTACAAAGTGAAGCAGGAAAATCCGGCATTGGAGTTGAAAGTTGATATATACAACATCAACTACGAGAAAGCGCCGGAGATCATAGCCAGAAGCAAACGTGTGAACACTTCCAACATGAAATATAAAATGTTGGAAGTATGTTGGAAAAAATTTTCCTTAACCAATAGGGTTAGAGGACTATTTCCAACATTCTTACATTTCCAACGTCTATAGAGGGGTATATAAAAAATAAAAATAAAATATATAACCCCCTATTAAGAAAATTATGTTGGAATGTTGGAAAACAGGGGCAATACCTATTGGTTGAGCGAAAAAATTTCCAACATTTCCTCAAAATCATGTTGGAAGCGGTTGGAAGCGGTTGGAAAAAATAAAGATTTTCAGAAGGATGTACATGCTCCTGCTGGCAGTGCATCCTGTTTTTATATGCGGAATGCTATATGAAAAAAGTTCCTGGAACGAAAAATACGCGAAAATAGTTTTTATAGAAATGAACAGTAGAAATAAACTGCATACAGATTCGGTGATTTGTTACGGTCGCAGATAGGATTGCAGCTGGGTGATAGTGCAATATTGTTGAAAACAGAGCCGATTGACAGGGACGAGACAGCTGAGAGCAAATGCTTTTTTATTTTTTGTGAAAATTTTTTATAAACCAGTTGACTTTGACGTTGCGGTAAGGCGTAGACTGATGGTGCAGGAGGTGCATATCATGGAATACAGCATTACACAGGTGGCAAAGATGGCGGGCGTAAGTGCACGTACGCTGCGCTATTACGATGAGATCGATCTGCTGAAACCGCTCTATGTGAATGCAGCCGGATATCGTTTTTACGGAACAGAGCAGCTGGATCTGCTGCAGCAGATACTATTTTACCGGGAACAGGGGCTGGCTCTGCAGCAGATCAGAAAAATTCTGTATCGGCCGGACTTTTGCTTACTGGAGGCCTTGGAGGATCATCTTCTGACACTGGAACAGCGGCAGCGGGAGACAGCGGCATTGATCGATACAGTAAAAAAGACCATCGCTGCCGTGAAAGAAAGAGACGGTGCAGCAGCAGGAAGCCATGTATGGTGCGGAAGTCCGGCAGGCTTACGGCGACAGCGAAGCAGAAGCCAGCCAGAAAAAATTTCTACAGATGACACCGGCGCAATATGAACGGTTTCAGCAACTGGAACAGGAAATTCTGACAGGTCTGGAGCAGGCGGTGCAGAACGGCGAAACGGCAGAGGGTGCAGTGGCGCAACATCTGGTTTGGCTGCATAAAGAATGGCTCAGTATGACATGGAGTCAGTATACGCCGCAGGCCCATCAGGGTGTGGCTGCGCTGTATGTTGCGGATGAACGGTTTCAGCAATATTATGACCAGCATGTACCAGGATGTGCCATGTTTCTGGAGGCGGCAGTGCGCTACTGGACGGGAGCCGGTCAGGTTTGAGCAGGTAACAGCGACAATTGGGACCTGTGCTGCCATCACTGCAGGTGATTGTCTATCACTTGCCGGGTTGTTTGTATAGCGGGCTTGGGTAAAAATTTTTGACGCATAAAATAAGAGGGCCATTACAGCGAATGTTGTTTTCGCAGCAATGGCCCTCTTATTTTGTGACAGCATTGTTTTTATACGGCAGCTTCTTTGATTTTCTGCCGGATATAGGCTGGAACTTCTTCAAAGGGAATTTCCAGTGCAATGGATAATTCTTCGTGTAATAATTCTTCGGCCTGCTTCATATACTGCAGGTCGGTTTTGCCAGCAGATTTGCCTTTTTCGCTCAGCACCCGTTTTTTCGTATGGACATTTTTGATCAGCTGAATCAGTGCGGTACAATTATGGGCCTGCAGCAGAGATTTATAGGATTCCGACAATGCTTTCTGGTCCTTGCTGTAATTTGGCTTTTCTTCAATAAACGGAATCGAAGCGATCAATTCCAGTGCCTGTTGTCTGCTGATGACCGGGCGCATAAAAACGGTAGAGTTTACCGGAATATAAATGAGGCCAGAACCCCGTACCGGTGCCAGATGATAATACTGGACGTCCTGCGCAGCGGCTGGAAAATCTTCTGGAATACCGATCTCAGCCACCTTGCAGACACCGATATTGCGATAAACGATGTAATCCCCTTTCTGAAACATAAAAGTGCCTCCTTTCTTCAAAAAATTATGTATGTAATCCACAATGGAAACAAACATAAATACAAACACAAAAGGCTGTCGTATACTGTGCACACGACAACCCTTTTGAAAGCCGTTTTGAAATAAGAACGATGCTGTTTTAAAATCAGGTTAGAACGCACAAACTATATTTTGTTATTAATATTTATTATACTACTTTTTCTATATTTTTATAAGGGGGAAGTGCGGCCAGAAAGGGATAAAATTATTTAATCTCCATGAATAAAGAGATTGTCTGTTCCTGAAAGTATGTGCTCCTATGAGCGACGGACGATGCGCACCTCCTGGCCGGACTGGGCATCCACAAAGATAGAGAACTGCTCTTCCACCACAGTGCCCTGCACTTCATAGGTTAAAATTTCATTCACACTGTATTCGTCGGTGATGAGGGCCAGGCGGATATCCTCCACATGAAAATTGGGGTTCATATTCTCCAGGATCTGTTCCTTCTGGATGGTGGGAACTGGCAGCTGGCGCTGATAATGACGGGTGGCATAGCTGGTCTGGTCAAAGTTCAGAATAGAATTATCATCCAGGGCGATCTGGATCTTCACCATGTCGGAATAGATGTAGATGCCGTTCTGTTTTGGCACAAAGGTAAGGTCCGCGACATGCAGATCGGTGATACTGTCTACGCAAGCCATATCTGCAAAGTGCAGTTCCTGTAAAAAGGCAAGTGCCTGCTGGATCGCCTCGTCGGTGTCATAATGGGCTGTGCCGGTTTCTCTGGTCTGATAAAACTGCAGGATCTGTCCGCCTTTCTGGCTGACTTCTACATAAAGCAGGGTGTCCTCCGACTGGTTCTGGTAGCGAACGCCGTAGATCGGAATTTTTGTATCTTTGGAAGTGAATTCTACCTGCCCCTGATCATGGACGATCTGCAGGGTATCCAGAAATGTATCTGCAGCGGAAACCGCCTCGACTGGTGTGATCGGTTCTCCGGCAATGGCGCGCGGTTCCGGCTCAATTTTGCGCACGCCTTCTTCAAATTTTAATTCGGGGAAAGCATGTACCTGTGCTTCGATGCTGCGGAAGGTGCTGGTCACCACATTTTCCTCATCTTCCAGAGACAAAGCGGATAATTGCAGGTTTTCGTTCAAAATGCGGCTGCCTAATTTGTCCAGCTCGGTTTGCACCAACCGGGAGCGGCGATAAAATTCTTCCAGCTGGTTCCAGTCCTGCTGATCCAGAGGTTTTTGCTGTAACACATTTTTGCGCAGCAGATAATAGCTGTACTCGGCGACATCGTTGAGCAGAAGATCGGTACTTTCCAGCTCATGCATGGCCACCGGCAATCCGCTGAGGTGATTGATAGCGCTGTAGACCTCGCGCCACAGACTGGACAGGCCTAACAGCAGCTGTTCCTGACTGGTGGTGACCAGAAGCTGTGCCAGCTGACTGTTCATGGCCTGAATAGAATCAGAAAGCCCGCCAAAGTTACGCTGGTATTGGCCTTCCGCCTGGTAAACAGTCGCCTGCTGCTGCTGTTCCAGTTTGCTGATCTGCTGGTTGCTCCACCAGGCGCCAGCCAACAGCAGAAGCAGTAAAAGACCGATTATGAATAATAACAGACGATTTTCTCGTTTCATAGGCTCACACTCCAAATACATGCTTCCCGATCTGGGTGATGATCTGGCGGGACCAGATCCATTTACTGGTGGCAGTGGCAGGATTCCAGTAATAAAGAGCGCCGTAGGTAGGGTCCCAGCCGTTGATTGCAGCTTTAGCCGCATTGATGGAGGACTGGTTGGGTTCCATATAATACTGGCCATCCCGCACAGCGTCGAAAGCGCCTGGCTGGAAGCACACGCTGTAGACGCTGTCAGGAAATT
>CAMFFG010000148.1 GCA_945949655.1 uncultured Peptococcaceae bacterium | reverse complement strand
ATAATCATCATGATGATGTTTCTCATCTGCCAGCTGTTCCACAAAACCTTTGAACACCTTCGCCCGCGGGTCCGAAATGCTGTAAACAGCATGCCCCATCCCGTAGATCAGACCTTTTTTGTCAAAGGCCTCTTTGTCCACCACTTTTTCCAGATAAGCCCGCACCTGCTCCCGATCGGTGGTGTCTGCTACATTCTGTTTCAGGTCGTTCATCATCTGTACCACTTTAATATTGGCACCGCCATGTTTCGGCCCTTTCAGCGAAGACAGGGCTGCCGCGATCACCGAATAGGAATCGGAGCCAGAGGAGGTGACCACATGGGTGGTAAAGGAAGAATTGTTGCCGCCGCCATGCTCCATGTGCAATACCAGAGCAATATCCAGCACATGGGCTTCCAGCTCAGTATACTGTTTATCGGGGCGCAGCATGCGTAAAATATTTTCCGCCATGCCCAGATTGGGGTCTGGTCGGTGAATATACAAGCTTTCATGGCACTCATAGTGGTTATACGCGTGATAGCCGTACACCGCCAGCATCGGGAATACACTGATCATCATCAAGCACTGACTTAATACATTGCTCATGGATAAGTCGGAAGCATTTTCATCGTAAGAGGCCAGTGTCAGGATACTTCTGGACAGTGTGTTCATGATATCCTTGCTGGGTGCTTTCATGATGACATCGCGGGTAAAATTCGTAGGCAGCGTCCGCATCCGTGCCAGTACATGGGTAAACTGCTGCAATTCTTCCGCAGTAGGCAGTTCTCCGAAGAGCAGCAGATAGGTTGTTTCTTCAAAACCAAACCGTTTTTCCTGCACAAACCCCCGTACCAGCTCGGTCACATCATAACCGCGATACAACAGCTTCCCATCGCAGGGCACCTTATTGCCTTCCTCATCGGTCTGATAAGCCTGAACATGCGAAATGTTCGTCAGCCCAGCCAGCACGCCAGTACCATTTTTATCCCGAAGTCCTTTTTTGACACCGTATTCATCGTATAAATGATAATCGATCTTACAATTCTGCTCACAAATAACAGCTTTTTCTGTTATGTAATCGTTCATGCCATCTCGCACGGAACTGTTTAAGTCGTTTTTATTTGTCATAGCAGACTACCTCCCAGTATGGATTCTCCCTGATAAAATTTTTATTTTTATTACTATACATCAATTATTGATTTTTGTCAACTATTGACTTTTGTATCCTTTGTCGCTATACTAAAAGCGATAAAAAGACGAGGTGACCTTACTTGGATCCATACACTCTGGATACCCCCATTTCAGCCCTGTTGGAAATGGGTCCTATGTATCACAGATTAATTTTAAACAAACTGGAACTGAACAAGGCAGAGTTGGGCAATCTGCATATTACCAGAAGTCAGTTTTTTATTCTGCTGGCTCTGATGGGCAACGATACGCTCAACATGACACAGCTTTCCTCTTACATTGCATCCTCTAAGGAGCAGGCTACCCGGGCCGTTGCGCCTCTGGTGGAAGCCGGTTACGTCCATCGTTTTCACGATGAGACCAACCGTAAGCTGGTGCTGATCCAACTGACCCCGGCCGGAAAAACCTTTTTGCGGCAGACCAAACAGCAGCTGCAGGAAGCACTGGAGAAGAAATTTGAGGGCTTAACGGAAGAAGATCGCCAGGAGCTGGTACAATCGCTGCACAACATTCTGCGCATTCTAAAAAAAATACAATAGGGCAAAAAAGAAACGCTGTCACACAGGATAACACCTGGCGGCAGCGTTTTATTATTTATTCGGATAACAAGGCAACCGGAAATACAACATATCGCTATATTATTTTTTTGCGGAAACAGATACATTCAAAACGACAATGCCAGAAAGGATCAGAATGATCCCGCATAGTTTCCCCACCGTCATCACATCACCAAAAACAGCTACCCCTATGATCGTAGCCACCACTGGCTCCACCGTAGCCATCACCGATGCATGGCTGGCGATCACCCCGGTTAACCCGCGGGTATACAGCAGATATGGAAACAGGCAGGCCAGTATGCCCAGTCCAGCGCCATACAGCAGTACCTGTGGATTCTGCAGCATGGGCAGCATCTGATTTACATGGCTCAATGGCAGCGTACCCAGTGCTGCCAGCATAAATGTATAAAATGTAATGGTGATACTGTGATATTTTTTCAGCGCATAGGTACTGAAAATACTGTACAAGGCATAGCCAAACCCTGCTCCTAACCCTACAAGAATGCCCGCCGCACCAATCGAATTTCCACTGCTCAGCCCAGTCACCAGCACACAGCCGGCAAATGTCATCAGAATAACGGCACCTTTTTTCATAGTAAATGTTTCATGAAACAGTATGATAGACATCACCATCACCATCATCGGCGCCGTGTAGAGCAGCACCGCTGCCACCGATACCGATACCATGGCAATACAGGTAAAATAACAGTAATTAAAAAACATCAGGCTGCAGATGCCGGTGCCGAAAAACATCCACCAGTCGCGCAGGTCGATCTTAAACAGATCACGGTTCATCAGGGCAATGTATAACCCCAGACAGATTGCCGCAATGCCAATGCGCAGCAGCATGATCTGAAACCGGTCCAGCCCCAGATCGCTGAGCCGATTAAAAAACAGGCCGATGGTACCCCACAACACCCCAGCCGCTAAAATATACAGATAAAAAATATTCTGAATCGTCTTTCGTTTTAACATGTTCGTCTCTCCAATGTGTGCCAGATTTTCTGCTCTCTTTGCTGCTATCCTTATTTTCTGCTATCCATTATATGTATTTTTCTGTTTTGCCGCAAGTGCAGAAAAACTGTCGCAGCAGATAAACTTTGAAGTTATCGGCATTGCCTGGCATAAAAAAGTTCCATTTTAATAACCCCAAACCCATAATCGCACCACTGCTGCGCCTTCCCGAATGAAATAATTGAGCCGCAGTACCGGCAGTGTTGTTTTCGCTGCTACCCCCACTGGCTCCAGCCCGACCTGCCGGGCCAGGTATTCTGCCCGATACAGATGATATTCGCTGCTCACCACTGCCACTGGCTGCGGCAATGTTCCACCGTTCAAATCCTTTAACAGTGCCACGGAATACTGAAAATTCTCCCTGGTTGTGGTAGACTGTTCCTCTTTGTATAATCGATCTTCGGCAATGCCGCATGCAGCCAGCCACCGATACATAGCCTCTGCCTCACTGATCTGCTCCCCGGGGCCCTGTCCACCACTCAAAATCGCTTTGCCATCGGGATGCTCCTCCAACCAGGCTTTCGCAGCCACCAATCGGTTATATAATGACAGCGAAGGTTCCTGCCCGTTAACGCCAGCCCCCAGCACGATAACATATTCGGCATCAGCAGACCCATCTCCGGCCGATGCTGCAACAATCGGTATCTCTATCAAGCCCAGACAAATCACACCTGCAAGAACCAATCCAACCAGTATATGCCGAATCCAGCCCACTGGAATGCAGGTTAATAAGATTGTGAAAACAGCCAGTCCGGCAAACAGCAGTGCAATGGTCTGATAACCGATCAGCACAAACTGAAAAAAACAGGCCAGCATCAGAAAAACCATTGTCAGAAAAAAGTTTCTCTTTTTTTGTGTAGCACTCCGCATCCAAGGCACCTTCTTCTCTCATTCTACAGCATTCATTATAAAAGGAATCCACAGCGAATACAAGTCTGTATTCCTAGCGTTCAAGGTTATCGGTTTCGCTCATGATATCCATTGAAATTTGCTGTCCCACCGTGTATTGTCACTGTATTTTGAATATGCTAATCTATTATACATAGAAATAAATTTTATGAAACGAGGAGATTCCCATGCAACGTAAATATCCCCATCTCTGCAGTCCGCTCACGGTAGGCAATGTTACTTTTCGCAATCGGATGTGTTCCGCTCCCATGAGCGGTGCTGAGATCACCGCAGACTGCTGCATCGGTCGCAGTTCCCGCGCTTTTTATGAGTTGCGGGCCAAAGGCGGCGCAGCCAATATTACTGTATCGGAAGTAATGGTACATCCCGATACCGATGGTTCCCATGCCTACCATTTAAACACGACCGTACCCGGCTCTATCCCCAGTTTTACGTTAACCGCCGATGCCATTCGCCGGCATGGCGCTATCCCCAGCGTGGAGCTATCTCACTCTGGACAATATGCTGGTACTTATATGCAGGACAAAAATAAAAAATCCTCCATCTGTCAGTGGGGACCGTCGGAAGGCACCCGCCCCGATGGGCGACCTGTAAAAACTTTAACAGAAGAGATGCTGCAGGAGATCATACAGGCCTATGCCGATGTGGCCGCACTGGCCAAACGCTGCG
>CAMFFG010000147.1 GCA_945949655.1 uncultured Peptococcaceae bacterium | reverse complement strand
TTGCAGTTCCATGCCGTCTATCTGCAGCTGTGGATTGTGCGCTGCCAGCAGCAGAGGAATGACACCGGAGCCGGTACATAAATCCAACAGGCGCTGTTTATCGGTGGGTTGTACAAAATGAGCCAGCAGCACAGCATCGATAGAAAATCGAAAGCCCTGCTTTTTTTGCAGGACTTTCAGCTGGTTGATACATAAATCGGTGAGTTCTTCGTCCAAAGGAATGTCAGTTGGTAACATTCTTTAATACCTCCATGCAGAACAGACACCCGCCATCGTGTTCCCGGCCAAAATAAGCGGAGCAGACATGATAGCCCTCGTCATAGAGTTGCTGTAATGCTTTCTGACCGCCGGCAGTGTCTTTGTTTTCGTTTATGACAGGGGTGATACGCTGGCGCAGCCGTTCGTTTTCTTCTTCCAGTTTAGCCACCTGCAGCTGCATTTCCTGCAGGTCTGAGGATAACTGTTCCAGTGTGTGCTGCATCGCCGTTAATTGCTCGCTCAAATTCATTCTATCACCTGCATTTCCCGGGCTGCTCAGTCTTCCAGTTTGTGTAGATCAAAGGCGTCGCCGTCTTCGTCCACATTGTTCAGAGCTTCCATATTTTTAACCTTGCAGCCGCATTTTCTATTTTCTACATATACATCATTTTCGTATTTTAAACAACAGAGCAGCCGACCGCAGATCCCTGATATTTTAGAAGGATTCAAAGACAGATTCTGCTCTTTGGCCATTTTGATGGATACCGGCGCAAAATCGCCTAAGAAAGTGTGACAGCACAGTTCCCGGCCGCAAAAGCCGATACCACCCAGCATTTTAGCTTCATCGCGCACGCCGATCTGGCGCAGTTCAATGCGGGTTCGGAACACGGTGGCAAGGTCTTTTACCAGCTCGCGGAAGTCCACCCGTCCATCAGCGGTGAAAAAGAAGATCACTTTGCTGTTATCAAAGGTATATTCCACATCGATGAGCTTCATGGGCAGATTGTGTTGTTCAATTTTTTCCAGACAGATAGCGAATGCCTCTTTTTCGCGGAAAGCGTTTTCTTCCACACGGGCGTCATCGTCGGCGGTAGCAATGCGGATCACTTTTTTCAGTGGTGGGACTACTTCACTGTCATCCACCTCTTTTAAGCCGACCACCACACTGCCGTACTCGATACCGCGGGCAGTTTCTACAATTACATGGTCGTTGGTGGTGATATTGAAATCGCCAGGGTCAAAATAATATATTTTACCGGCTTCCTTAAAACGGACGCCAATTACAGTTACAGACATAAAAAACCTCCTTTATTAAGCAGTGCACACTGTCTGCGTTTTCAGCAGAGCGATTTCCAGAACCAGCCGTGGAGAAGCATTGCTCTCCAGTTGGGTGAGCCCGGTCTGAAAATATTGCAGGATGGTCAGAAGCTGCTGTGGAGTGGCAGCCTGACTCTTTAAAGACGCCAGATAATCCTGATTGATCAGCAGGTCTATCCGCTCGGCAGTATGTAGCACCAGAACATCGTGATACCAGAGTTGTCCCAGTTCCAGTAAAGCTTTCACCATCTTTTTATTTTTATCCCATTGTTCGCACCAGCCAATGATCTGAGCGGCGCTGGTTTTCTCCAGCTGAATCAGCAGCTGATAGAAATCCTGCCGTGCTGTAGCAATCTCTTCATTGGCCAGCAGATTTTCCGCAGTACTGACGGAGCCCTGAGCCAGTGCTGTGACCAGACCAATCTGCGATTGTCGCTCCGGATGGAGCTGTTGTAAAATTTCCTGAATCTGAGTTGGCGGCAGCAAATGAAAGGGAATCTGCTGACAGCGGGATAGAATCGTGACAGGCAGGTTCTGTGCCTGCGCGGTGATTAAAATAAAAATTGTATTATCAGTGGGTTCCTCCAGCGTTTTCAAAAGACAATTTGCAGCCTGTTCTGTCATCAGATGGGCATCATTGATCAGAATGATCTTGTAGCGGCTCTCATAGTTGCGTAGCGCTACCCGACTGAGCAGATTGCGGATCTGTTCAATTTTAATGCTGTTGCCATCCGGCTCCAGGATCATCAGATCAGGATGGCTGCCGCATTCTGACTGCAGACAGGATGGACAGTGTCCACAACTGGTAAAATGCGTTTCATCCGGTGCGTCACAGTTCAGATACTGGGCCAGTGCCAGCGCGGTCTTTTTTTTGCCGATGCCATCCGGTCCCGTGAACAGATATGCGTGCGCCAGATGCCGATTGGCGATGGCACACTGCAAAATATGAATGGCTTTTTCCTGTCCTTTGATTTCAGAAAACTGCATGACAAACTCCTGTATACAATGAAAGTACTGAAATAGTATAACGAGAAAACAAATAAAATTGTGCTTTAACCTTTATTGTAGCGTATTGCCTGCCAGAAATCAACGAAAAGAAAAAAGAATATGGTAGAAGAAATTGCTGGTTTCCAGCTGGATTTGTCAACAGGATTATGTTTTTATGACGCCAAATGTGTTATAATGTGCAAAGGAATATAAGCAAAACAAAAACGAACAATTTGGAAGCGGAAGGAGATCATTATGCAGACAGAAGAATCGAAACAGCAAATTAAAAATAGTGTCGGCCGTGCCATTGTGGTAGCGGTCAGCGTATTGTTGCAGATTGCATGGATCATGGTAACAGCGCAGCATCTGCTGAAGAATTCAGAAGTTTTTAATACCATTGTGACCTTGCTGGGCTGGGTCGTAGCCTTACATATTTACGCGCGAAACATGAATTCGGCCTACAAATTTTCCTGGATCATTTTAGTGTTGATGTTTCCCGTTTTGGGATTGAGTATGTACCTGTTTTTTGGTTCCCAGTTTTCAAATTTGCTGGTGCGAAAATTCTTCGAATCCCGTGAAGGGGTGCGTGACCATTATTTACCGGAAAATCAGGATGTGTGGGACAGCCTGCAGCAGACAGACCGCGCCATTGCAAATCAGGCGTACTATATACAGCATGCTGGCGGCTATCCGGTTTATCAGAATACGGATCTGGTTTATTACAGCGATACCGTGGAAGCCTTAGAGGCTTTGAAAGCAGAGTTGCAGAAGGCAGAATCTTTTATTTTCATGGAGTATCATGCCATCGAAGATTCGGTTGCCTGGGCTGGCATTGAACAGATTCTGAAACAGAAAGCGGCAGCTGGTGTGGATGTACGTGTTTTTTATGATGATATGGGCAGTATTGGATTCTTAAGCAAGCCGTTTACCAAACGGCTACAGGCAGAAGGCATCCAGTGCCGGGTGTTCAACCCTCTCTCTCCGCTGGTGAACGGTTTTATGAATAATCGGGATCACCGCAAAATCACCGTAATTGACGGAAAAGTAGGTTTTACCGGGGGCTATAATCTGGCCGATGAATATTTCAATATTACCCATCCTTATGGGTTCTGGAAGGATTCCGGCCTCAAACTGACCGGCGATGCAGTGCGCAGCCTGACGGCAACTTTTCTGGAAATGTGGAGTGCGACCCAGAAAGAGCCGGAAAACATGGAGCCGTTTTTTCCGGCGGTCTCTTATCAGGCCAAAGGAAACGGCTATGTGCAGCCCTATGCCGATTCGCCGCTGCGAAAAAAGCGCCTAGGCGAAAATGTGTATCTGAATCTGATTAAAAATGCCAAACGTTATATTTACATTACCACCCCCTATCTGATCATCGATGATGAGATGGAAAGCGAGCTGGTGCTGGCCGCGTCCCGCGGTGTGGATGTGCGTATTGTAACACCGGGAATTCCGGATAAAAAGCTGATTTACCGGGTGACGCGCAGTTACTACGCACGGCTGGTAGCCAGCGGCGTACGAATTTATGAGTATACCCCGGGCTTTATGCATGCAAAGCAGTTCGTCTGTGATGATGAAGTGGCCACAGTCGGCACCATAAATCTGGATTTCCGCAGCTTGTATCTGCATTTTGAAAACGGCTGCTGGTTTTACAACTGCAAGGCAGTGCATGATGTAAAACGGGATTTTGAAGCGGTATTCCAGGACAGCAATGAAGTAACAGAAGCCTACAGCGGCAAACGGAGCCTGACATTGCGGACCGGGGAATGTATCCTGCGGTTATTTAGCCCTTTGATGTAAAGAATGCTGTAATGGAGGAAACGGCTACGGATCTGCCCAAAAGACAGCTGTTAAAGGTACAGATAAAATAATGCGCTCTGGAAAAGCACATGTCAGATAGCAGTATTCGTGACATGTGCTTTTCTTTTGAATTCTATAAATAGAATATTTTTATTAATCGTATATATCTGAATCCATAAAAAATACTTTTTAATGTGAAATCTTCCTTCTCTTATATAATAAAAAATAGGGGAATCAGACAAATTCGTCTGAAAAAAGAGAAAAGAGG